>DATFLA010000529.1:0-3075 GCA_035268305.1 Bacteroidales bacterium
AAGCCTTCACCAAGAAATTGAATTGCGGGCCAGATAGGAAGCAGATCTATTTTGGTTACAAATGTTCCTATTATAAGTCCGAATAGAAGTAATGATCCATATTTGTACAAGGCATTATAAACTGAAGGATAGCGTCGCAGCTGTGAATAAATAAGATGTGATCCGTCGAGAGGAGGCAAGGGGATAAGGTTGAAAATAAAGAGTCCCCAGTTAATATATATCCCGTAAATGAAAATCTCATAAATAGCCTGTGAGCTGCTGTGTCCCTGTAAAACATGAGATGAAACAAGCACAGAAAAAATTATTGACAGTACCATTGCCAGCAAAGCATTTGATACCGGACCGGCAACTGCGATTTTCATTATGTCGTATTTGGGATTATGAAGTTTTTGCTCGTTAAATTGCACTGGTTTAGCCCATCCGAATCCTGCTATCAGGATCAGGATGAAACCCATAAGATCAATATGCTTCAATGGATTAAGGGTTATTCGCCCCTGTTCCTTTGAAGTGTCATCGCCGCACATATGAGCAACAAGTGCATGAGAAAACTCATGCACTGTTAATCCCAGTACAATACCGGGAAGAAATTCCAGTATCCTTACAAGATCAAAGTTCCCCATTCAGTCTTTTATTTACCGGTTGGTAAAAATCACTTTGTTTGAGACCACATTCCTTAATCATATCAAGAGCATACTGTGCTCCTGAAAAATTAGCATCTATATTATTTGTGCCCACGGTGAATTTGACTCCTGCTTCTTTTGCTTTCTTAATAAACCTGGCCGAAGGGATCTTGTACCTGTTGCTTATCTCTATTGCAATTTTATTGTTCTTTGCAGCCTGTATAACAGTATCCATTCTTGCATCCGTCCAGAAAGAATCGTATCTGTCTGCCATCTTATCGGGTATATAGGTTGCATTAACATAGATATTGATTGGTTCGTTATTCATTATAGTAACAATGGTGTTGACAAGATAATCCATGAAATCCTGTTCATTATCGATCCATGTTTCTTCAGGTAGCCATATCCTGTTCCTTCTTCCTTTAGCATCGGTGAAGGTCATAGCATCAGTAAAGATATAGTCGAATTTATTCAGCGATTCTTTGGAAAATATATCGAGCCATTCACGTCCTTCTGCCTGCATACCCATAAAAAACTGCGGGTAGTCCTTAAATGACTGAATAACAGAGTCAATCTGTCCGTCGGTATGTACCGGAAAACCTATCCCGCAATTGGTTGCAATTCCGTACTGTATATTTTCTTTCTTAGATTTCTCAACAGCGTCCTGTAAAGTAAATCCTCCCTTAAGGTGAACATGAAGATCAGTTATAGGAAAGGGCCTGTCTTTGTGACAGCCTGTCATAAATAATGTTGATGCGACAAAAGCCAGAGCAAGAAGTTTTTTCATTTCAGAAGGTTTAATAAGGTTTAAATAGTTTTGTATAGGGGCTTAAAGCTAACAAAAAAGCTATCCCTTACCAAAAAGGTTTTTTTATTTCTGCTAAAAATCTCTTACGTTTACATAAATGGAATAATTATGAAATTATTGCGTGCTTCCGGCGATACAAATTATTATTTAATATGATGTGGCATGGCTTTCCTGTTAAGATGGTAATTTTGTGGACACAGAAATTTAAAATATTAATACATGAATAAAAGACTTATCATTTTTACAATTCTTCTGGCATTCGTGATGCCGGATGTCTTTCCCCAGGAAGCGCAGGATACATCTGTTTTCCTTATTACATGCGGACCAGGAACTGAGACATATTCTATATATGGGCATAGTGCGTTGCATATAGTAATAAACAGTACTCAAACTGATAATGTCTATAACTGGGGCGTATTTGATTTCAGCGCCCCGCATTTTGCCTGGAAATTTGCCAAAGGTCGTCTTGATTATATGCTTGCCGTTGAAAATTACAGGTCTTTTCTTAAGACTTATTTTTACGAAGAAAGATATGTGATATCACAGAAAGTCAATTTGAACCCGGAGGAGACCCATAAGTTGCTGGTGCTCATCAATGATAATCTTAAACCGGAAAACCTCAGATACAGGTATGATTTCCTTTACGATAACTGTTCAACGCGTATTCGCGACCTATTTGAAAAGACAATTGGTCCCACCTTATTGTATCCACCCGTGGAATTGAAAAAACCACCGACTTTCAGAAAGCTTATAGCCAAATACCAGAATCCTTTTCCATGGCTTAAATTCGGTGTGGATCTTCTTCTGGGAGCACCTGTTGATAAAGTAGCATTATTTCGCGAAAGGATGTTTTTGCCGGTTGAGATGCAGGAGGAGTTATCAGAAGCTGTTGTTAACAGATCGGGGAAAATGATACCCCTTTTACAGAACCCTGTAACTGTTCTTGACTTTGGCGTTCCGGTTGTAAAGCACAAACTGCTTACTACACCCTGGATTGTTTTTTCTGCCGCCATGATCCTTGTTATTGTTCTGTCATCGTTGATAAAAAGCAGGCAGGGTAACAGGATCATGGATCTTGTTATCTGGTTTGTATATGCGATACTTGCATCCATGATGATATTCTTTAATTTTTTTACCGATCATCTGCAGTTGCGCTGGAACCTTAATATTATCTGGCTTAATCCTTTCATAATTATATGTTTTGTTATGCTAATAATAAACAGGAAAGGACTAAGCTGGTTCAGGCTTGTATTCTACTTTGCAGCAGGATTTGCCGTACTTCAGTTCATACTCCCTCAGTACTTTAATGTCGCAATTATTCCACTCATAGCAATATTGCTTTTCAGGAGTTCCATAAGGGGTAATTTTGATTGGAATCCCCTCACTCTGCCTGTGGATGATGAAGGTAACCTTTAACAAAAGTTTAACAGTCCTTAACACCAATTTAGAACTAAAGACGTTTCTTTTGCAACTGTTTTCAAAATGAAGACAAAATAGTTAATGAATCACGTTTTATTATATTTGCTACTTAAAATAATATACCATGGAGCAAACTGCTGATATCCGAATTTTAAATGAGAAAATAGAAAAAGAGAGTGCTTTCACCGACATCATCAGGATGGAGATGAATAAGGTGATTATCGGTCA
>DATFLA010000530.1:0-6698 GCA_035268305.1 Bacteroidales bacterium
CAGGTAAATGCGTATACCATGGAAGTCGGCAAACAGGCTTCAATATAATCAGACCTGCATCAAAATATCCGGGATGTATTCAATGAAAGGGGGATTGAGATAATGTCCCCGCACTACAGAGCTGAGAGAGACGGTAACAAAACAACCATACCAGAGCAATATAACTCCTGAAATACTTAAAACAATTATCAATTAATATTATACACGGGAGCAAATTGCCATTTGGCTATATTATTGTAACGTTCACCCTGTGATAATGCGTCAGTGCCGGGGTACCCTCATCAACTGCCTGTAGAATCATATGGATTGTTTGTCCGGGTTTTGCATCCTCAGGAACGGTTATAAATGTTGTTGCAGAAGCCGGATCTTCGGCATGTACTTCACCCTGGTAACTGTTTGTTCTGAATTGTATCCATGACACAGTAACCTCATTTCCATCGGGATCTGTGACTTCAGTCCTGAGCTCAACCTTTTCACCCGGTTTTGCAGATATGCGAAATGGCCCCTTAATTACAGGTTCATGATTTGCATCTACATAAACTGGTGTTACTGACCATTTTAATCGGGCTGCCATGCCATTTTGTACAGCCGGCAGGAAATCCGGGTAGTCCGAAGCAGATAGTTGTCGCATATATTCTGTCATGGCCGCCGAATCGGTTGATAAAGCAGAAAAATCAACACTTGCGGAAGATGATCTTATTCTGCCTGCCCACCCCCCGTAATTCTGATCTTCATATGCACGCAGACCATTATCCAGCAGGTTAAGATATGTATATGTATCTCCTTCACCTAAAAATGAACCTTTCTCACGAGGATGCATCCATACTATATAACCCATTTTCCTTAATTCTTCCTCAGTATAGCCAGATAAGCCAAAGAAATCGAAGATGTCTCCCTTAACCATCTGTTTTCCATCACCCCAGACACGATACAGCTCACCCAGCGGTCCCCGACAGGAGATATTCCTCTCTATCCAACCGGGAGTATAATAAAATGCATCCTCACGTCTGACACCTGCCTGGGCATTGTAGCCAAGCTGAAGGCCACCCTCCACCGGTGAGAGTACCTCTATACCGGGCCAATTTGGTTTAATATAATTGGCATAGGTATCATCCTGGTCACCCGACATGCTCAGAATGACTTTTTTCGAAATTTTATCCTTCAATTCATCCCATCCTTTCTTGTTCACACAGCTGTCCTGAATAGATTTTAATGCCCTGGCAATAGTGCTTGCTCCTCCCTGGGCAGTAATGAAAAGTGGTCCGGGTATATTATCAAGAATCAATGATTTTATCAGATCCGAACCAGGGGAGTCCTTTGATATGTCGCCATCAAATTCAATGTTACCATACCTGATCCTTGACTTAAGATAGCCGGGTGACGGATAATCCGGGTTGTGCACCCTGAGATTCGGATAGACTTTTTCGTAAGCATCCACTGCATCGTTAATAAAACGCTCATCCTTAGCCCAGCGCCACGATTCCATAGGTCCCATATGCAGACCGAACCGGGTATATTCACGTCCCGGAACAAATCGTTTGGTGCCTTTTCCGTCTCCTTTCCAGTGAAACTGGCTGCTGGCATAGACAAGCCCTTCCACCCTGAAGTCGGTACTGTACAGCAAGAATCGAATAAGAGTATTCAGATCATCGAGTTCAGGATCGCAGGTAACCACGATCCTGGGTTTCATATTCCCCTGCCCGGCCTTTTGACCTTTACAGTGTGCAGCAGGGAAGAACACATATATTCCCAAAATCAGAATTAAAAGTAATTTGGGGGGTTTTATCATATCAGGTTAATTTAATTTGTCAAAATAAGGAAAATTATCCGGATTTTTTCAAGGTGTTAAATTACTTTTGAGACAGACTGTCGGGCGGGCGGGTTCAAACATATACAATAAAAAAAGCAGCCTTGGAGGCTGCTTCGTGATCCAGCTGGGGTTCGAACCCAGGACCCCATCCTTAAAAGGGATGTGCTCTACCAGCTGAGCTACTGAATCAAAATTAAAAAGAACCGGAGGACTCACCTGAGAGGCGGGATGCTCTACCTCCCGACAGCTATCGGGATGAGCTTCTGAACCCTCTTTTGTTTTTGAGAGTGCAAATGTATTATAAAATAAAATCAATACAAAAAAATATATCACTTTTTTCTACCGGTTTTTTATTTTTCCGGTAAGTGATAACAGCCCGTAGAATCGAGGCAAGCTACTATCTAGCGGGATAAAACAGGTATTTGCCTGTTAATCGATTCTTCCAGAGAGATTAATGTCTCCGTACGGGTGATTCCTTCTATATTCTGTATTGTATCGGTAAGAATGATTCTCAGATGTTCATTATCGCGTGTATATACTTTGATAAAAAGAGAATAGTTACCTGTAGTATAATGGCATTCAATAATTTCGGGGATATCCCTGAATTTATCTATCACATCTCTGAAATGCCCCGGATGATCGAGGAAAATTCCTATATAGGCACAGGTTTTAAACCCGACCATAACAGGATCAACCTTGAATTCCGATCCACGGATAACACCTATACGTATAAGGCGCTGTACACGCTGATGGATAGCAGCACCCGACACACCACATTCCCTTGCTACTTCAAGATATGGGATTCTTGCATTTTTTGTAATGATATCAAGTATCTTCTTATCAAGAATATCAATCTGTAAACTTTCTGACATTTTTACAACACTATTTTTAAAATTTGAAACGATAAAGATAAAAACAATTGCAAATTAAAAGTAAAAAAGGGAGAATATAATTAGAACCAAAAATGTTTTAATTTTATTTTTCAGCAGGAAGTTGCGGAATTGTTAATTTTCAGCTAATAACATCATTGATCCGGCCTTTCATCTCTGCCAGGTTTGAAAATCCTTTTCTTATCATAAACTGCTCAATTCCTTCAAGTATTTTAACTGATGCTGCAGGATCAATGAAAGAAGCAGTTCCAACCTGTATAGCTGCGGCACCGGCAAGGATAAATTCAATCGCGTCAGTCGCAGTCATTATCCCCCCTATTCCGATAACAGGTATCCTGACAGCCCTGGCAACCTGCCATACCATCCTTAGTGCAACAGGTTTGACAGCAGGACCGGATAAGCCACCCGTTATTGTTGAAAGCGACGGCCTCATTCTTTCAGCATCAACGGCCAAACCAAGAAGAGTATTGATAAGGGAAACGGAATCGGCCCCCTCCTCTTCAGATATCCTTGCAAATGCTACTATATCAGTGACATTAGGAGATAACTTAACGATCAGCTTCCCCCGATAAACAGCTCTTACAGCCCTTATCACTTCCCTGGCTGAATCTTCATTTGTCCCAAAAGCCATCCCGCCCATTTTAACATTCGGACACGATATATTGAGCTCTATGGCGGGTATACGATCCAGGTGGCTAACTCTTTCTGCCAGGGCTACATAGTCCTCCAGATAGCTTCCGTTAACGTTAACAACTACATTTGTGTCGTAATCTTTAATATGTGGATATATGGACTCTTCAAAATAGTCTATCCCCTTGTTCTGAAGTCCCACTGCATTAAGCATGCCTGATGGTGTTTCTGCCATCCGGGGATAAGGGTTTCCTTCTCTTGGTTCCAGTGTTGTTCCTTTTACAATGATACCTCCCAAACGGGAAATATCAATAAAATCATCAAATTCAGCACCATAACCAAAAGTACCCGAAGCGGTAAGTACGGGATTCTTAAACTTAAGATCGCCTATTGAAAATTCAAGGTTCACCATTTTAAATCATTTACATTGAAAACAGGACCCTCAGTGCAGGTACAAACATGTCCCCTGACAGTATCAGTGACACAACAAAGACATACGCCTATACCGCAGGCCATAAGATTCTCCAGTGATACTTCACATTCAATCCCCTTTTCCATACTATAAGAGGCTACAGCTTTCATCATAGGTTCGGGACCACAACAGTAAATTCTGTCAAACTGCCGTTCTGACAACACGGAATGACCTGTGATATAACCCTTCTGGCCCATGGAACCGTCTTCCGTTGTGAGATAAACCGGACCGAGTTCTGCATACCTTTCATATTCAATAACACGCTTACTATTCCTGAATCCGAGAAGTATCTCAGGTTTATAACCTTCTGAAATGAGGTAATGTCCAAGGAAAAGAAGCGGAGCAACACCGCAGCCACCTCCTGCAAGAAGAATTTTTTCACCGGCGTCCGGTATACTGAAATGGTTACCCAGAGGATAAACAATGTTGAGATTGTTACCTGCAGCCAGTTTTGATAAAGAGGAAGTACCAGTGCCTGCTATCTGGATAAGCAGACTTATAGTATTTTGGAAATAATCCACATCATGAACCGAAATTGGCCTCCTGAGAAAGGTACCAGGACTGTTTTCAACCTTTACCTGGACAAACTGACCGGGAAATAATTCAGGTATTTTATTATTAGCTGATAGTTCAATGACAAAAATATCATCAGTAAGACGCTTGTTATCAATTACTTTTAAATCTTCGATACGTTTTGCCATCTTGTGCCGGTTTACAGCAAAGATAATTTTAATGAGTGAATCGTGGAAATATTTACTATGATTTATATTTCAGCCATCACCGGCCGGATAGTACTCCTCGAAACTATTATTACCATAAAACCAAACTATCTTTTTGACTCCGCTCCTTACAGGTGTTTGTAAGTCTTTTGGTGTTATCCCTTCTGTAGTGCCTTGCTCATTTCGAACTGTAACAGCAACGACACCGTCATTATCAGCATCATGCTCTTTATCCGCACCATCTTCCCCTTTTGCACCAGCATTATCGAACAGATTCATTATGCTTCCATCCCTGTACATCTGACCGGTACCAAACAAAAGCCATTCAACCGAGATATTCCTGTATTTCTCAAGCATTTTTAATACAAAATCAAGACTTGGCTTGTTTCTGCCCGAAAGTATATGTGATATCCCTGAAGGCTGAACACCAATCTCCTCCGCAAATTGTGCTGAAGATTTATTTTCTGTCAGTAAAAACTGCCTGATTCTTTCATTCATACTGTAAAATATTATAATTACAAATGTAAACAAACTTTTATTTACACAAGTGAATTAATTGTAATTACAAATGTAATGCAGCTTACTCAATGACAAACGAACAGGCAACAATCTGCTTGTATATTATTGATATTGTGCAGTTTAAAAATTTAGCAGAGTATAGTATTTATTGATATTAGATGTGTATATGTCTGGTAAACTGTATTATATGTAATATTTCTAAAATATTTATCCTGATTTTTAACCAAATTGACATTATTTACTTGATAAAGAGTTCATATAAATGCTATTATTGACTGATATATAGTTATATATAAAATAACAGAAATTCTTTAATAAATATTTACACGTGTAATTTACTAATTTTAGTTTGTTGGGTTACCATTGTAAATATTGATGACTGGTCAGAGCAGTTACAGATGTAATGTGGTCTTTTTGTATACATTTGTAAGTTAACCTGACAGATTTTATACTAAAAGAACACAAATCATTCAGGAGGCGATTAAAATCAAAAAATCCGGAATAATATACAGCCAGTCTCCAAATATTCTATTCTGGGGAGGTTAATAAAAAAAATAAATTTTCCACTGTTTTATCCTCAAGAATGTATTTCTTTAAAACAAAAACTGTTTTATGAGTAAAAAGAGATTTTCGCTCCCACTACACTTTCAGATTCTTATAGCGCTGGTAGCCGGAGGGTTCTTTGGCTATTTCTTTCACGATAAGGTTATATATACAAACTGGGCCGGGGAAATTTTCCTCAGGGCGCTTAACATGATAATAGTTCCCCTTATCCTGCTTTCGATTTCAACCGGTGTAGCGAGTGTTGGTTCGGGAGGTAACCTGGGCAGACTGGGTCTGAAGACAATGGGGTTTTATGTTCTGTCGACCTTCCTGGCCATAGTAACAGGATTATTCTTTGTAACAGTGATAAAGCCGGGAATTGGCGCCGACCTGGGATTCAAGATGCCTGTGGAGAATCTTTCGGCTTTATCAGACAGTTTTGGACAGACACTTATTAAAATAGTTCCAACAAATATTTTCGATGCAATGGCCCAGGGCCAGATGCTTTCAATAATATTCTTCGCAATCCTCTTTGGCTTTTTCATAACCAAACTAAGTAACAAACCCCAGGTACTTATGATGGATGTGCTTAATGCCGGACTGGATGTAATAATGAAAATTACGTTGTTTATCATCAGATTCACTGCAATAGGTATATTCAGTATTACAGCGAAAGTAATTGCACAGCAGGTTAACATGGGAAACCAGATAAGTGAAGTAATAAGCAGACTTGGCCTATACGTAATAGCGGTTATGTCCAGTCTTATAATACACGCCTTCCTAACACTTCCGCTCCTGGTAAGGATACTGGGAAAAGCCAGGCCTTTCAGGCATATGAGAAATATGGCGACACCTCTGCTAACTGCTTTTTCCACTTCATCATCAAATGCAACACTCCCCCTAACAATGGAAGCTGTTGAGGATAATGACGGTGTTTCAAACAAAATTGCCAGTTTTACAATACCTCTTGGTGCCACAATAAACATGAATGGCACGGCCTTATATGAATGTGTTGCTGTTGTATTTATTGCGCAGGCCTACGGCGTAGATCTCAGCTTTGCGCAACAGCTTATTGTTGTTTTTACAGCACTCCTTGCCGCTATTGGATCTGCCGG
>DATFLA010000531.1:0-4726 GCA_035268305.1 Bacteroidales bacterium
TGACTACTGAATGACCACTGAATGACCACTGAATGACTACTGAATGACCACTGAATGACTACTGAATGACCACTGAATGACTACTGAATGACCACTGAATGACCACTGAATGACCACTGAATGACCACTGAATGACCACTGAATGACTACTGAATGACCACTGAATGACCACTGAATGACTACTGAATGACTACTGAATGACTACTGAATGACAATTGACCTATTTTCTTGCTTCATTAAATCTTTTTACTTACTTTTGGTTATCAGGTGTTTCCGATAATAACTAACTACCTGCTGCGGTGATAGCAAATTAAACAGATAACCCGATGAAAAGACCTCTTGTCATCATTATTCTTTGCCTGATGCTGCCTTCCGTTCTCAGCGCACAGCTGTGGAAAACAAGGAGGTATGAAGCCACTGCTTCGCTGGGTACCACTCAGTTCTACGGCGATATAGGCGGATATACCTCAGGGAAAAATATACTGGGACTGAAAGATATCTCATTCCATAACACAGCCGCCAACCTTACGGTTAACTTCAGGTACAGAGTCCTCGAAAATGTGTCGGCCAGGCTTAACTTTGTAACAGGATTCTTCCATTCATCCGATGTAAGAGGATCAAACGAGACAAGGGGTTTTAACTCAACAACATCTTTCTTCGAGCCATCACTCCTCGGTGAATTCTACTTCATCAAGAACAGAGGCGAAAACAGCTTCCTCTTTCTTAAAGGCGACAAGTCAGCTTTCCAGTCAATCATCTCTTCACTCGATATGTATTTCTACACTGGTATCGGCGGAATTACATATAAGGTGTCACCCAATAATGCACTTGCATCACGTGCAACAAACCTCAGTGGTTTCACAACAGTCCTGCCCGTAGGTGTAGGCGTAAGGATGCTGTATTCAGCAAATTGCTGCCTTGGCATCGAACTGGGCGGGAGGTTTGCTTTCGTGGATAACCTGGAAGGTTATACCTCAGAATACTCCAAAGCAAACGATAAGTACCACTTTGTGAACTTCACCTTCACATACAGAATCAAAACCGGACCAAAAGGCGGTCCGATGCTTAAGAAGGATCCTCAGATATTCTAAAGCGGTAACCCGGCATTTTCCCTATATTTGTTTTCAACAATAAAAACTTCAACATTATGGGAACGGACAGAAAGAAGGTTTTTGTCTCCGGTTGCTTCGATATGCTGCACTCCGGGCATGTGGCTTTCCTGAAAGAAGCTGCAGAATATGGTGATGTTCATGTCGGACTGGGTGCCGACCGGACATTACGTGAGCTCAAAGGGAGAGAACCAATCAACTCGGAAGATGAGAGAGCCTATATGCTCCGCGCCCTGGCATGTGTATCTGCCGTTTCGGTTAACAGCGGCGGAGGCCTGCTCGACTTCCTGGATGATATGAGATTTATTCAGCCTGATATCTTTATTGTCAACGAAGACGGTCATACCCCGGAAAAAGAGATGCTCTGCAAGGAGATGAATATAGAATATAAAGTCCTTAAAAGGATCCCTTATGCTGATTTGCCTGTAAGATCTTCAACAGCCCTGAGGGCGGTCAAGCCTCTTCCTTACCGTATCGACCTTGCGGGAACCTGGATAGATCAGCCTTATGTTTCAAAATACTATCCGGGAACAGCCATAACAGCATCGCTCGAACCCACCATAGAGTTCAATGAACGGTCGGGGATGGCCACCTCAACAAGAAAAAAAGCTATTGAGCTCTGGAATGATCACCTGCCTCTTGAGAAACCAGAGAAACTGGCCAAGACTCTGTTCAGATATGATAATGATCCGGGTACACAGGAGGTAAGCGGTTCACAGGATTCCATCGGGATCACCATGCCGGGCATCAACAGGTTCTATTATGATAAAGGGAAATACTGGCCGTCATGGTTCGAGACAATATCTGATCCGGGTACAATACGGTGGCTCGAGGCTAGACTGTCGATGGTCACCCTGTGGCCACGTCCCGATGCATATAATGTATTAAAAGAGACTTTTATAAATACTGATAACGTAAGAAGACTTGCAGAGGCGGCGGATATGACCTGGAAAGGACTGAAGGATAAAGATATAAATACTTTTTCTAAGGGCTTTCTCGACTCTTTCAACGCGCAGGTAAAAATGTTCCCTGCCATGATGAATGCAGCTATCGCGAAAGTTATTAATGAGTACAGGGATAAGGCACTCGCATGGAAGCTTTCCGGTGCAGGCGGAGGTGGTTACCTGATTCTTATCAGTGAAGAGGATATGAAGAATGCGTTTAGGGTTAAGATTAGGATTAAGGATCTCGGATTGTAGACGGTGACCGGAGGATTAAGATAATACCGGGTGTTCGGTTACCGGTTGTCCGGAGTTCAGCTATTAACATGGTCAGATCTATTGACTTACTGTGGGCATTGGCTGCCCTGGCCTCGGAAGGGTTCAATAAAGTAATTGAGATTCTGTGTATCTTACAGCCCCCTTGCCCATGCAGAGCCTGGCAGGCCTTGGGCGTTGCACATGAAAAAGTAGTATTTTAATTTCTGCATGTTCCGACAACCCCCTTGCCCTTCGGGCGTTCCCCCTAAAGGGGGACTAATTCATCTAATTAATTGGCTGTATAGTATCACTTACTTCTCCCTACAATGACTCCAGAAAAAAGTAATAACAGGCATAAGAAATGATTCTTACTTAGGGTGCGTTGGCAAACCGGAAAAGGCGCGAACTTACAACCTGTTTTGTGGCGGGTAATGGCTTCGTGTAGCGGGCAGGGCCGAGCGTTAAGAAATTGCCCGGTGGGCAATTTTAGCGAAGGAGCCAGCTTGCAGGGAAGGCGGTTGAAGTTATCTTTTCCGGAGCCCTTTTTTGTTTCGTTTTTTGGGCGAACAAAAAATGAAAAAACTACCTTTTTCTTAGAAACGCCTTCGGTATCTTAAGCACCAGATTCTGATCGAGCCTGTCGATCCTTACAACAACACGGTTGCGATTACCTATCTTGATGAGTTCACCGGTGAGCCCTATGAGTGAGCCGCTTGTTACCTCCACACTATCACCTTCAGCAAATTTTTCCGATGTAACTTCAATATCTGCATCGCTGTTGATAAGCAGCCTGAGATTGTCGATCTGGTTCTGTGGTATGGATACGGGCTGTCCTTCAAATGATACAAACTTAACCACACCATTTGTGTTGAAAACTACCGGGAACATCTTCCTGGTTGTCCTGACAAAAATATAAGAGGACAGTAAAGGCTTCTCAATGAGTTTTTTTCTGTCGCTCCATCTCCTGTATGTCTTCTGAATAGGGAGAAACGTCTCTATCCTGTTCTCCACAAGTCTCTGATAAACAAGCTTCTCAGCCCTGGGCCGTGTATAGAGAGCGTACCACTTCTCACCATTGCTGCTGACCGCCTGCTTCTTCTCTTCTACTCCCTTTGTTTGTTCCTCAGACATGGTTTATAATTCTGAAAAATGCGCTCAAAGATAATTGTTTTGAAACGCAATAGGTAGTTTTTGGGGGATAAAAGTAAGGGGGTAACGGCGGAAGGGCGCAAGGGCTACATGATGAGGCTTTTGTTATGAAGCTGCCAGCCCCTCTGTCACACTGCGTGTGACATCTCCCCTAAAGGGGAGCTAATTCAGTCAGATATTTAACATTATAGTTATCTTTTATTCTACCCGCGAAGCCTCTGGAAGAGTGTAATTTCAGCACTAAGAAATGATTATTGCTTAATGTGCGGTGGTGATCCGTAAAAACTGCTAAATAATTTGATGAATTAGTCCCCCTTTAGGGGGAACGCCCGTAGGGCAAGGGGGCTGTAAGACAGGCAGAACCTCATTTACTTCAGTGTGCCCTTTAGGGGGGCAGGGGGGCTTTCAACCCCATAAACAAAGTTTATTTCTTTTCTGTTGAGCTATTATGCCTTTGTGCCTTTCTAAAAATCCACCATAAACCCCAACATCAGTCGTGGCATGAATCGTGGCTGGTTAATGGCTTTATCAACATCATGGTACCTGAAGAGGTTTACTCCGCTCAGGATATCAGGCCTGGGGTTTAAATTATCGTTATCGGGACTATAGGAAGTGCCATGTCCGGATATTGTTGAAGGGAAATAATAGTCAAAACCATATGTGAATACAAGATCTATTTTCTTATACATGGAGAACCGGTGGATAATTGCCGTGCCAAAGCCCCATTGATGTGATGATACCTCCAGGCTCTCATTATCGATATACCTGAAGTCGCCGAAAAAGGTGGAGAACCTCGGACCAAAAACAAAGTAGGAACTGTCGAGTCCGAATATATTACGTAACAACATGAAATCGAGACTGAGGTTAAATGATTGTCCTGTTTTACCCGGTGTGCCATCGATATTATTATCTATGAACATCCGCCTTGCATCATATCCGTTACCCGGATTATTACCCGTATAACCAACACCCAGTTTTACCTCAAACGGGAACTCCCGGACAAAATTATGAAGGATAAAATTGCCTTCCACTCCAAATCCGCGATTATAACCTGTTATCAGGAAAGCACTGTATCTTGATTTACCTTCGTTATTGGCCTGTCCGTAGGTTGAGATCGTTAAGCTTATTAATAATAAGGCTGCTATTGATTTGTATCCGGTTTTTCTCATAAAGCCAGGTTTTAATCGCTTAATCAGCGGGTTTACAGTACGTTTAACATTCATTGGTAAATATATGTCCCACCAGGTGCAGTTCAGATATATTTCAATT
>DATFLA010000532.1:0-2920 GCA_035268305.1 Bacteroidales bacterium
CTGTCAGTCCCCTTTAAATAATCGCCTATAATTAATGGAAGAAATTCCTGCGGAATTCCATAATTCCTGTGAATGAAACCAGGTTTACCATAATACAGAATTCTGTTCATTCTGTCATTAACAAGTAAAGTGTCCTTTGTAAGAAAAATTCTTGCAACTTCAATTCCCGTCCTTGTTCTTATGCTAATCAGTGAATTTCCCGGCAGTTCATATTTCCAGGTGGCAATAAATCGCTCCTTTTCCTTTCCCTTTCTAAGCTCAACTTCCGCTTTTTGAATATAAAAGTTCCTTGTGGAAAGATTGCCCTTTATTAAAACGATATCATTATTAATTCCCCTTATTTCAGAATTTTCATAATGCACTGTTGCCTCCTTTTTTTTCAAAACAGAACATGACGAAAACAAAAGGACACTTAATGATATAAGAATTATCTTGTACAATCTTTAATTTCCTTTTCCAGGTTTGTCTTAGTACTGTCGAGTTTAATGGCTTCCTTCCAGTTGTCAACAGCCTGGTCACATTTTCCAAGCCTTTTCAGAATATAACCATAGTGCTCAAAGTATTCAGCACTTGAGGTGTCTCCGCTCTGAATAATCTTTTGCATAACAGAGGCAGCTTCCCTTGTTTTTCCCCTTTTATACAGCACCCATGCATAAGTATCGAGGAACGTGTTATTATTACCTTCTTTCGCTATAACCTTCTCTATCATTTCCTCAGCTTCCTTAAGCTTCATACCCTGCTGCGCAAGATAATAAGCATAATTATTCAGAACCGTCAGATCATTATTATTATATATCAATGCCGAATCAAACAATTCGAAAGTCCTTTTATAGTCTTTCATCCTGTAATAAATATCGGCCTTCATAGTAATAACCTGCACAAGTGAATCTTTATTATCACCAGCTAAAATTTCCGCCTTTTTTAACTCATCCAGGGCAATATTGTATTTACCTTCCTCCATAGCACCGTTTGCATAAAGTACCTTTGCCAGGTATGAAGTATTATATTTAGTAGCACATTTCTCGCCCCAGTTCATGAGGCTCTTATAATCGCCTTCCTGCAGATATACAAGTAATAATTTCTCCCAGGCATAATAATCGTCCGGTAAAGCCTTTACGATACTTTCAAGTAAATCAGAAGCTTCCTTTAACCTGTTTTCTTTTATAAGCAGTTCCGGACGTAAAAGGGGTACTATATAATCTTTATCATAATTTGCTTCCAGTACTGTTATTGCATTCATTAACCTGTCCTCAAAATTTTTGCCAGTGCCCGGTAAATCGATAAGTTTTGCTATCAGGGAAATCTTAGCCTGCCTGTTAACTTTATCATTCAGTATAACTTCATTCAAAATAAGGAATAAATCGTCATAGTTTTTTGTCTCAACAAGGAAATTGCATAAAGCGAGCTGAGTCTGAGGATCTCCCGGGTTATCTTCCAGCAGTTTATCATAAACTGACCTTGCTTCATCATTTTCACCAAGCGACCTGTATATCTCAGCTAGTATGCCGTTATACACAATACTCTCAGGATCAAGCTTCAACAGGGCTTTTGACTTAACGAGTGCCTCTTCATATTTTTCTTCAGCCATCAGGCAACGAATTGTGGAAATGGTTGACTGCTCATTGACACCGTATTTTGTATCAAAGCCGTTAAAAATATCATAGGCTTTTTGATATTTACTATCTTCAGTATACAAATTACCAAGAGACAGTTCCAGGTTCTTTCGTTCTGGAAACAGCTTAACAGCCTTCTGATAATATATTATAGCGCTGTCAATATCTTTTTGCTGGTAATATATACTTGCAAGCATAGTAAGGTACCAGACATTTTTTTCATTAATGTCTATAGCTTTCTTTACAAAATCCTTCCCGTCTTTAACATCACCATTCATAAGCACAATTTGCGCCATCTGGTAATATGAAGCATCGCTTCTCGGGTTAATCTTAATACACTGCTCAAAGTATTTTAAAGCATCCCCCACATTTCCAAGGAGTTTCTGCTTAATAGCCTCCACATAGAAATAGCTGTAGGAAGCTTCATCAAACTGATTTTCTCCTGCAACTTTGGTTGTAGTTGGAACAACTTTCCTGTTACACGCAGTTCCTGCAATAAGTACTATTGCCAGAGTCCAGATCAAACTTTTTAATTTCATATCTATTCTTTTCCTGTATGTCCAAAACCTCCTGCCCCTCTTTCCGTATCCTGTAGTGTCTCCACCTCTATCCATTCGGCTTTTTCATGCCGGGCAATAATCATTTGACAAATTCTTTCACCATCCTTAATAACGAAATCCTCGCCCGATAAGTTCACAAGAATAATACATACCTCACCTCTGTAGTCTGAATCAATTGTTCCCGGTGAATTTAAAACAGTTATTCCTTTTTTTATCGCCAGTCCGCTTCTTGGCCTTATCTGGGCTTCATATCCTACAGGCAATTCCAGGTAAAGTCCTGTAGGTATAAGTTTCCTCTCCATCGGCTGCAGTAATATATCACTATCAGTATTTGCCCTTATATCCATTCCGGCTGAAGCAATAGTAGAATATGCAGGCAATTTATGTCTTGATTTATTTACTATTCTGATATTCATTGCACTGTTGTAATTTTTTTCATGCAAATATATCCTTAAAGGATTACTTTTAAGAACTCAAAAGCCTATTTAATCAAATTATTTTAAAATGAAAACCAATATTTTCGCGTATCGCTCAAAGTTAAATATCTTTGCATTCACTTTTTCATCTTGTTTTTATTCAAAAAATATAAATCATGAACAAGACATTTAAGAAAATATTATTCCTTCCTCTTATTCTTATCGTATTTGCATGTAAGTCACAGACAGGAAATGAAAATACCTATGTGCTCATGAAAACAACACTGGGTGATATTAAATTAAAGTTATACGATAATACCCCCATTCATCG
>DATFLA010000533.1:0-4264 GCA_035268305.1 Bacteroidales bacterium
ACACCCGTCACATGGGGTCACTTTGACATCAGCCCTGGCAGGTTGAGCCGGACCCGGCGATTTCTGAACATCAGCAGGATGAGTCTGCTCCGGTTTATCAAATGATTCCCTGGACAAGGGACCTGATTTAGGACCCTTGCAGCATGTAAGTGAGAATAATAATGTAAGTAGAATTGCAAATTTTTTCATCATAATAGGTTTAGGCCCGCAAGATAATAACATTAACCAATACAAAACAAATCGCATTTACAACATTGGTTAAATGAAAGAATTTGTGTTTTCATTATTGAAATTAAAAAATAGTCACAAAAAGTTTTATTTTAGCATTACAATATTAGTGGAAGTTCTGGTCAGGGTCAATTCTAAGTGTTTTTTACAGTTGGTACCAATGTCAAACAGTAAACATATTCAATCGTTTTACAGGGTTTCAATGGAGATTGGAAGAAGTCTCGATTTGTTTGACATGCTTAAACATTCCGTATCTGCTTACCTGAAAGAGTTTTCCTGTACAACGGGAATTATTTACAAAATCAATTCTACTGGCGATGATCATTTTACTACCGAAATGATCTTTTCAATACCTTATGCTTTGATTGCCAGGAGTACCTATACTGAAATTGAAGCAATTGTTCCGGTAAAACTTACAGGGGCAAATTTAAGGCTGTTTCAGAAAAAACTACCAGATGCAGGTATTTACGATGGTGACAGGTATTATCATATCTTCAGTCTCGCAACCTTCGGATTTATGGTATTGATAAGAGAAGAAGGCTTTCTTGATTCTGATCTTGTTACAGGTTTGCGCGATATTAATACTAAACTGGCTACAGCCTGTGAGGCTTGTGTATCTCACGAGTCACTCACCGAAAGCCTTCAGAGGTACCGGCATCAGCAGGATCTTCTTCCTGAAATGGTATGCGAAACTAATCCCGAAGGTATAATAACATTTGCCAATAACTATGCTCTTAAGAAGATGGGTTATTCAGAGGCTGATCTCAGGAAGGGGATCATGATACTTGATATAATCCATCCCGATGATCACAAGGCAATATTAAGGAATTTTAAGCAGGCTCTGAGACGCGATAAGCTTCCTCCTCATGAATACCTGCTAAGAAAAACGGACGGATCGGTCTTTCCTGTACTGATTTATACAAACAGACTTAAAAGAAGCGCTAAGGTTGAGGGACTGATCAGTATTATTGTGGATATTACTGAACTTAAAGAGAACGAAAGAAAACTGGAGTTATATACTGAAAGACTTGAGCTTGCTTTACTTGGTAGTGAAGCCGGGTTGTGGGACTGGGATATCCTTACCGGTGAGATATATCTCAGTGAACGTTCGTGCAGTATGCTGGGCTATAAACAGTTCGAACTGGATAATCATGTTTCATCACGCGAAGCTCTTATACATCCTGATGACAGGGAATCTGTAAGATCCGTTTTGCAGGAACACCTCAGGGGAAAAACATCATTGTATAAAGCCGAGTACAGGATACAAACCAAATCGGGCGACTGGAAATGGATCCTTGATACGGGTAAGGTAACTATCAGAGATGTAAAAGGAAAGCCTCTCAGGGCAGCAGGCACACATATTGATATAACGGAAAGGAAGCAGAATGAAATTATTGCAGGGATAGAAAATGAGCTTGGTAATAAACTGTCCAAAGCAAAAAGCCTGCACCAGACAATGAAAGTGTGCCTTGAAACTGCTTTGCATCACTCAGGAATGGATTGTGGTGGTATTTATATGGAAGATGAAGCAAATGACGGTTTTAAGCTGATACAGCAACTGGGCCTGACTGATGAATTTGTAAGAAATACTTCGTTCTATTCATACGACTCTCCCAATGCCAGGATAATATATGAAGGGAAACCTGTCTATTCAAGTCACAGGGATATTATTAAAAAGACAGGAATGAAGGATAGTGAAGTCCTTAATGCAATGGCTGTACTCCCCATCGTTTATACCGGAAAATCTATCGGTTGTATTAATATTGCCTCTCGTTCGAAAAATGATATTCCGGCTTTTTCACGCATAGTGCTTGAAAAAATAGCGCAGCAGATTGGCTACTTCATAATCCAGGCAAGGAATGAGGAAAAACTGAGTCAGAACAGGGAGGACCTGAATACTCTCTTTAACACTATAGACGATTTTCTTTTTATCCTCGATAATGAGGGTAAGATGATATATTTCAATTCAAGGGTTACAGAACGTCTGGGATATACAGCCGGTGAGCTGATGAACAAGGATGTCATTATGGTGCACCCTGAGGAACGTCATGAGGAAGCCCGGACAAAGATCCGGGGCATGCTTGATGGTACAGAAAATGTTTGCAGGGTACCCTTACTCACAAAGACCGGGGAACAGATTCCTGTGGAAACAAATGTGAAGAAAGGGAAATGGAGTGGTAAGGACGTAATAATAGGTATTAGCAGGGACACGACCGAAAGAATGAAGTATGAAAGACAGATCAGGGAAAACTCCGAACGATTAGAGATGGCTCTCCTTGGAGGTGATGCAGGATGGTGGGATTGGGATATAAGCAGTAACCGTGTTATAATGAATGAGAGATGGTTCACAATGCGGGGACTGAAACAGCAGCAGGGTAATTTTACTATTGATACATGGACAAGCCTGTTGCATCCTGATGACAGGGATTCAGTGATGGAAGCTCTTGACAGG
This sequence comes from Bacteroidales bacterium, assembly GCA_035268305.1. Classification (GTDB taxonomy): domain Bacteria; phylum Bacteroidota; class Bacteroidia; order Bacteroidales; family VadinHA17; genus LD21. Next base: position 2,681 of record DATFLA010000533.1, read on the forward strand.
CATTTTAAAAAGCTAACCCCTTTCTACCAGGCTGAATACAGGTCAGCTACCGGAGACGGATCGTGGAAATGGATTCTGGATACCGGTAAGGTGATGGAATATGACAGGGAAGGCAAACCACTTAGAATGGTAGGTACAAATGTTAATATTACATCAAAGAAACAAAACGAGCTTATGCTTCAGCAAAACCTGAAACAACAGGTAATACTATCGGAGATAGCCCTGGAACTTAATACAATGGATGACTTTGATACAAGGATTAATACAGTTGTTAACAGGATAGGGACACATACAGATGTCAGCAGGGTTTATATCTTCGAAAACAGTGAAGACGGGAACACCACGACAAATGCCTTTGAATGGTGTAATAAAGATATAAAGCCTCAAAAAGATATCCTTCAGAACATACCCTTCGAAGTTATTCCTTCCTGGAAACAACTCCTGATTGATGATGGGGTTTTGTATTCTGAGAATATATCCAATCTTCCTGATGATATCAGGGCAATACTTGAACCGCAATCTATTAAGTCGCTTGTTGTTTATCCTCTCTTTGTACAAGGGAATTTCTTCGGATTCATTGGTTTTGATGAATGCTCAAAATCCAGGACATGGTCGCGTACTGAACTGGAATTACTGAGGACAGTCTCCGGTATTATTTCTAATGCTTATGAGAGAAAGATCATGGAGCAGTCGATTATTGATGAACGCGACAGGGCAAATAATGCAAACAGGGCAAAAAGTGAATTCCTGGCAAATATGAGCCATGAAATACGTACTCCGATGAATGCTATACTTGGGTTCAGCGAAGCCCTTTATCATAAGCTTGATTCTGTTCAGCTCAGAAGAATGGTTCAGTCGGTGCTTAACAGCGGTAACCTTCTTCTTTCATTGCTGAATGATATCCTTGATCTTTCGAAAATCGAAGCAGGGAAACTTGATATTACTACCCAGCCTGTTGACCTGAAGAATGTATTACAGGAGATAAATCTTCTTTTTGCTGATAAAGCCCAAAAGAAAGGAATTGATGTTAATATATATATAGAACCGGGATTCCCGGGGAGTTTGCTGTTGGACGAAATAAGGATAAAACAGGTTCTTTTCAACCTTGTTGGCAATGCTGTCAAATTTACGCATAAAGGATACATCACAGTGAGTGTGGAGTTCAGGAAGGAAACAGCAAATTCCGGTATTCTGGCAATTATTGTTGAGGATACAGGGATAGGAATTAAGGATTCCCAACAGGAACTAATTTTCGAGGCCTTCAGGCAGCAGTCGGGTCAGTCAAACAGGACGTACGGAGGAATCGGTCTTGGACTGGCAATATCGAAACGACTCGTTGAAAAGATGAATGGAAGCATTAATGTAGCAAGCCAGGAATCGCACGGATCAATATTTACAGTTATACTGCCCGGGACTGAATTCCGTAAATCAGATTCTGTTAGGAACAGTATTTCTGAACTTACCGAGGATATTACTTTTGAGAAAGCAACTATTCTTGTTGTTGATGATGTCTTTACAAATATAGAAACAATAGAAAATCTCCTCTCTTCCGAGGGCCTCACAATTACCTCAGCCGGAAGCGGT
>DATFLA010000534.1:0-10536 GCA_035268305.1 Bacteroidales bacterium
ATATCTTACTGCCTGTCATCTCAATAATGGCCTTTGTCATGTCGGTGCCACACTCATCTTCAAGAGCATTTTTTATTCTGGGATTCACCTCTACCGGTTCATCAGTATGATTTCCGTTCCCGTTGCTGTTTGTCCCGTTTACCATTTCATATTCACTCGGTCTCGGACCATTACCATTTCCGTCGAAATCGTTGAAAGTTGCTTTTTTATAGGCTACATACACCGAACCTGAGACAAGTTCAAAAAACGTTGCCAGCAAAGCTGTTCCAAGTACGATTGTACGCGAATAATCGTAATCCCTTGTTGAATACATAATAAGGGCCGTTATTGAAATAGCTATTATATTGCTTGTGATTATCCTGCTGAACAGGGTTGTGAAGTTTATAATTTTATGCCGGTGCATCTTCCCGTTAATAAGGGAAACCACTATCCATATTAAAGCAAGCATCAGAAAGAAAGGAGCATGAGATGGCAGATATGACTTAAAGCTTGAAGGTTTTGTCCATATCATTACCAAAAAGGATACAGCCAGAAATACTATATCCGCAAACAACGTGATTGCCCTGAATCTTCTCTTTTCCATCAGAACATGACTTTTCTCTCAATCCTCGGTGTGAAGTAAGTAAATTTCAGGAAGAATTGTTCAATTTCAGTCGGAAAAATGTTGATTAAAAATTGAAAGGATGGTGCAAGGGCGCAATGGCTGTACGATGAGGCTTTTGTTATGAAGTTGCCTGCCCCTCTGTCACACTGCGTGTGACATCTCCCCTAAAGGGGAGATAATTCTCAGGTATATAGGTTCTTATGAGGAGTTCGGGTCGATAATTCAGATAGTTTTTCTTTGATATTGTCCAGGACATTCCTCAGGTCATATTCTTACGTAGACTGGATGCAGACTTATTTAGGGGGGCAGGGGGGCTGTAAGACAGGCAGAATCTCATTTACTTCAGTGTGCCCTTTAGGGGGGCAGGGGGGCTGTCAACCCCATAACCAAAGTTTATTTCTTTTCTGTTGCGCCGTTGCGCCATTACGCCGTTGTGCCGTATCACCGTTGTGCCCCTAAAACCCATATGTCACACCAAAATTAAATGTATTCCTCCTGCCGAAGAAATAACCCGGGGTCCAGGCCGGGTTACCGCTTATGTCGCTTATAATAAATGAGCCCCAGGTATAGAGATCGTTGATAAACTGGTATGAGGCTTTAATGCCATACGACCTGTTATGCCATTCAACGGAAGCCAGCGGCGGATTGCCAAGCCGGTCTGTTCCGAGGGCAGTATAATCAGGTCCGTGTATTGCGTCGGTGAAAAAGAGATTTATGTCCATAGTCCTGACCGGATGGTAATCGAATGCCAGGTACCACTCACGGGCATTGTCCTTCAGGTAATGGCCAAGGTTATATCCTGCATTTTCGAAAGTAAGGGTCGGCACATTATGCTGAAAGGTAAGCGGATAGGTATATGTAAATTCCGTAGTAAGTGACAGATCACGTACCGGGAAATCGCTGAGTCTGAACCCGGCTTTATAGCTGAAGAAATTCCACTGATCCTTATCCGTGAACCTTCGTACCGACAATTCATCTATGAACCAGGTAGAGTAGAGATGAAGATGCCTGATCTGCCTTGAACTGGCATTTAAAAATATCTGAGAATTCATATTGTTAATTCCTGATGTAATTGAATGGTCTTCCGACTTATAAAAGAATATCGGTATCAGGTATGCAGGATTGGCTTTATCGTCGCTGTAAACAATACTGTTCCCGACAGATAAATAAAGGCGTTTAACAGGTACGAATGTAAACATGTTGGCAGCTATGAACTTCTTAAAATACACCTCGCGGTAACTTGTTCCATAGCTGTTGCTAAGCCAGTAAGAGTTGCTGCTGTCGACGACCATGGAGTTCAGCCATCCGTGGAAATAATTGAAATCAAACCACTTTGCAGGTTTTAGATGAAGCCGGAGCTGAACAAAAGTTGGGTTGTCTCCTCCGAATATATTAGCTCCGTTATAGTTATCACCCCACTCCATATTTTCCTTTACAAGTCCGGCATCACCCCACTTCCATGAGAATGTTATGCCGCCCTGCATTTCGCTCCAGTCTTTGCCATTCTTTATATGTCCGTCTGTCCTTGCTGTCAGATATTGTGGTTTACCCAGGAGAGGTTCCTCATGGTTATCGCGCAGTGAGGCATAAAAACCCCAGTGTCCGACATATCCCCTGGCCTCAATACCATTGCGCCAGTATGTGGCTTTCCCTTCTGAGTTGTGAAATATCTCTCCTCCCAGTATGGGATTTACTGTAAGTGAAAAAAGTGAATCCCTGTAAAAAAAGACATCAAACCTTTTGCCATATCGCGGTCCTTTAAACCACATGGCTTTGCTACTGTCATCAGCCATCTCTTTACCTTGCGCCGTTGTACCGTTGCGCCATTGAGCCGTTGCGCCGTTGCTCCCTTGCGCCATTATACCCTTATGCCCTTGTATTTCCTTCCCGAAATCCAACAAGTAAAAATCAAGCTCCTTCTGCTGCCTTATATTAAGCTGATCCCTTTGGCCGTCTATCTCTTCGAGACAGTGCGCAATGAAAAGACGTGACCAGGGCTTAACGGCCGAATTGACTTCTGTCAGATGCAGTGACGCCATCTCATCCAGGAAATCATAAATACCCGTGTTTGCTACAGGCTGTGGCACTGCTTGTCCGAATGTGCTGTGACACACCATCAGGCTGAAAATGATAAGGCTGAACAGTATTTTGATCTGCTTCACTGTCAAGACAAGGTTATAGTTAGACAAATATAGGATAATAAGATAAAATAATTGTTACACGGAGGTGGACGGGGGACAAGGAGAGAATGGTATTATATATGACACCGATTGCAAACCGGCGTCAACGGGGGGACAAGGAGAGAATGCAAGACTGCAAGACACCTAAAAAGAACGCTGACAAATGCATATCTGTTAACACGGCCTGTAAGTTAATGACCTTTTAAAAATTTTCTGTAAAACAATTCGCTATTACAATCCGTTATATACCTTGTAAATCTGGTAACTGGTTAACATTAACACCTATAAGTATGAAAAGAAAAGGAATTTTAGTAGTCATTGCTGTGCTGCTACCGGGCATCTGCAGCTTCACTTACGGACAGGACAAGAACGCCGGACCATCAAAATACAGTGCCGGAGTCTCAGCCGGATATAACAGGGGATTCGGAATGCATGGCAATTTCACTCTTCATAATTTTACTACGGGCTTCCCTTTCGAGATGAGGTTCGGACTGGGTTATTCCCATCTTAATCCGGGTAATGCCCTCGATGCACGACGCATCTTTGTAAATAATAACACAAACGGAACTCCGGAGAAAAAAGGAAGGTCATTCGACTTAAGGTTCGACCTGATGGTACATCAGACTGTCTTTAATATTGATAATTCATTCCTCGTTTTCGGTCCGAGGTTCTCCACTTTCATGGGCGACTTTAAATATGTGGGAGGTAACGAGGATTTTGAAGTTACATCAAAACAATGGGGTGCAGGAGCCGGTATCGAACACCAGTTCAGGATGTATAAAAACCTGAACTTCACCATTTCATACGGTCTCGATTTCTATTTCCCCTCAACCCTTACCGGTCACGATACCTCTTACAGTCCCGATAATGACAATGTAAACGTCAGGACAGATAACCTCAACGGCGATCTGCCCTTCAGCTACAGGGATGCCGACAGGGCCATTGCACAACCAAGGTTTATGCCAAGGGTGATGCTGGGGGTTATGGTGGATTTGTAGAAAGTGGCAGGCATCTTCCAAAGAAACAGTAGTTTAGGGATTGACAGCCCCTCTGTCAACTTCGTTGACATCTCCCCTGAAGGGGAGCTAATACTACCAGGTAATTGACTAATCAGTAAACATTACTACAAAATTCGACTCTGTCAATGGTATTACCCGCAGGATTATACCGTAAACCGAATATCCGGCAGTATTAGTCCCCCTTCAGGGGGAACGCCCGAAGGGCAAGGGGGCTGTAAAGGTTGGCAGAATTCACATATGGGATTTTCTTGGATTTCTGAAAATAATTCCATATATTGCGTTACATAATATATGTAATGTATAATATGTAATACTTTATGATAAGAAATCCATTCCTGATAAGTGGTTATATCTCTCCCGAATTCTTTTGCGACAGGGAGGAAGAAACCGCTAAAATGCTCACAGCCGTAAGGAACGGCAGTAACCTTACTCTGATGTCTCCCAGGAGAATGGGAAAAACAGGACTCATCCGGCATGCTTTTTACAAGGCTGCGAAGGAAAAAGATTTTATACCGGTATATGTTGATATACTGGCAACAGCATCACTGAAAGAATTTACGGAAACTTTTGGGAAAGCTGTACTTACATCACTGGGAAAAACTGAGGCCAAAATGAAAAAAATCCTTAGAAGCCTGTCTGCACTGAGACTGAAACTGACATTTGACAGGCTGACAGGAGAACCGGCTCTTTCTTTCGAGGTACATAACACAAGGGAGGCGGAACAATCGCTCGATTCAGTCTTCCGCTATATGGGAGAGCGCAGCGAGAGAATCGTAATAGCCATAGATGAGTTTCAACAGGTAACAACATATGAAAAAAAAAACGTGGAAGCACTGCTGAGGACATACCTGCAGGGAATTAATAATGTCAGCCTTGTTTTTTCCGGCAGCAGGCGGCATGTACTGAATGAAATGTTCTCATCACCCGGTCGCCCGTTATATAACCTGACAGAAATGATGGAGATCGGGCCGATTGACAAAGTGAGATATGCTGATTTTATCCGTGAAAGGTTTGTCAAAGGAAAACATAACATTTCAGAGGAAGCCCTTTCCAGGATCATGGAGATAACCGGTCTTCATACTTATTATGTCCAGTATTTCTGCAACCGCCTCTATGGTGACTACAGACATATTGACGTTGTTCAGGCGGATAATACCCTTCCTTCTATTCTGAAAGAGAATGAAACAGTTTATGCCAATTATCTTAACCTCATTACAGCAACCCAGTTCAGGGTATTAAAAGCTGTGGCACTGAATGAAGGAGTGGAATATCCTACATCCGGTAAATTTCTTTCCGCCTATGATCTTGGTGCGGCAAGTACTGTGAGCCAGGCTGTTAAAAGTCTTGAGGATAAGGAGTTCATATTTAAATCCGGTAACTCGTACAGGCTGAATGATGTCTTTTTGGCGAAGTGGATACAGTATAAGAGTGAGTAAAGGATGTGGTCGTGCGGTCGTGCGGTCATTAGTGGTAATTAATAGTAATTGTTTGAAATACAAATGAATTACTACCGAATTACTACCGAATGACTACCGAATTACTACCGAATGACTACTGAATGACTACCGAATGACTACTGAATGACTACTGAATGACTACCGAATGACTACCGAATGACTACTGAATGACTACCGAATGACTACTGAATGACTACCGAATGACTACTGAATGACTACCGAATGACTACCGAATGACTACTGAATGACTACTGAATGACTACCGAATTACAGCAAATCACGGAGAAAACTCAAAGGATCATGGAAAGGGTTCGGATTGCAAATCCTCGCCAACGGGCAGCAGGCACCGGGCGCCGGTCACCGGTCACCGGACTTCCAGATCAGTTTCTTTCCGAAACCAAGCCTGTTATCTGTCATCTTGATATGAGTGAGGCGTATGATCCACAGATGAGTATCCATCAGCACGGCAGGAGGGAAACGTTTCAGGTATTCCTTACGGGCCCTTGAAAGCAATGTACCGTCGGGCTCCGATACCACTCCCTGGAACTGGATGCCTCGTATCTTTCCGATAACCATTGTCTCCAGTACAACCGATCCTGCCACCTTCGGGTTGATGATAAACTCTTTACCATGACGTGTATCATGATCGGTAGTAAAGACCAAAGCATTTTCTTCTTCCATATAGACATAGAAGCAATTGGCACACCATGGTTCATTATTCACCGTAGTTGCGACGGTCAGCACATGATGCTTCCTGAAAAACTCCGTTATCTTTCTGTCAATCATTACTCATCCACCTGTAACTGTTATTGGGAAAACCTGCCAGATCGATTATCCGGTCTACAACAGTCATGACAAGGTCATCTGTTGTGGAAGGATTACTGTAGAAAGACGGACTGGCAGGACAAATCACAGCGCCGGCCAGGGTGAGTGTCTTCATATTCTCCAGATGAATGAGGTTATAGGGCGCTTCCCTTGGAACTATAATAAGTTGTCTTCTTTCCTTCAGCATCACATCGGCAGTCCTGATGATAAGATCATCCGAAGTCCCGTTAGCTATCCTTCCAATGGTACCCATTGAGGCAGGACAAACAATCATTGTATCAAATAAGGACGACCCGGAAGCAAAAGGAGCATAATAGCTACTGTTGTCATATTCCTTAACGGGCCATGACGGAATAAAATGATGACCCGTTTCAGCTTTCCAAATCTGTTTAGCAGTCTCGGAAAAAACCACGGCTATCTCCTTCAATGGCTTATCAAGAACCGTCAGCTTCTCAAGCAACCGCTGGGCATAAACCGCACCGCTTGCTCCTGTAACTGCAATAACTATTTTTCTGTTTTCCTGATCCATGGTCCATAACAATGATCAGGTAAAGATAAGGATATATTGCAGGATTATATATACATACCCCTTCACAAATACATTTCTTTCAGTCTCCCGGTAAGTATTTCAACTCCCCTGCCCGCTTTCTCTTTTATCACTCCCACCTTACGGTTTACAGGAACACCTACCTCCTTTGGATCAATAAGCCACAGGGATGCCTGCGACGGGGCAAACTGTATGAGTCCTGCTGCAGGAAAAACATTAAGAGATGAGCCTATCACAACAAAAATGTCGGCCGCGGATGTTATACGAACCGCCTCATCCATCATGGGAACAGGTTCACCGAACCAAACAACATGAGGACGCAGCTGGCTTCCATGTACACAAGTATCGCCCATCCTTATATCATTATAACCTATATGATAAATATGTCCCGGTTCGCTTGTACTCCTGGCCTTTGTCAGTTCACCATGCAGGTGAAGTATCCTGCTGCTCCCTGCCCGTTCATGAAGGTCATCTATGTTCTGGGTAATGATTTGAACATCAAAGTATTTCTCAAGGTCCGCAAGACCGGTATGTCCTTCATTGGGCATACTCCCTGCCAGCTGCCTGCGTCTTTCATTATAAAAACGCAAAACAAGTCCGGGATTCCTTTCCCATGCTTCAGGGGTAGCTACTTCCGTAACATCATATTCCTCCCACAGGCCCCCTGAATCGCGAAAAGTCTTTATCCCGCTTTCCGAGCTCATTCCCGCCCCGGTTAAGACAACAAGCTTCATCATAACGCTGCAGAATAGAATAAGAAATAATAATATATTATATAAAGATAGTGAAAATCAGAATATAAAGCTAATCTGAGCCGTACTCATCCCGCGGGAACCATATCCCCTTCTGCCTGTTTATTATAACATATTTTATTATCTTTGTGCGAAATTTTTAAAAACACATAAATTACTATAAATAAGCTGTTATAATGGGAAAAACATTTCCTGAATATAAAGGTCTTGATCTTTCGGAGGTAAACAAGGAGATACTGAAAGTATGGGATGAGAATGATACTTTTCATAAAAGTATCCGTGAGGTGAACGGAAAAGGTGAATTTGTTTTTTATGAAGGTCCTCCTTCAGCCAACGGTATTCCCGGTATACACCATGTAATGGCTCGTACAATTAAAGATGCCATATGCCGCTTTAAGACCCAGTGTGGATTTGAGGTTAAAAGGAAAGCAGGATGGGATACTCACGGGCTGCCGGTAGAGCTGCAGGTTGAAAAAGCCCTCGGCATAACCAAGGAAGACATAGGAAATAAGGAATCAGCTAATTACATCTCTATTGTCGACTTCAACAAGGAGTGCAAAAAAGATGTGATGAAGTATACCGACCTGTGGGAAGAGCTGACAAGAAAGATGGGTTACTGGGTCAATATGGATAATCCTTACATCACATACGACAACAGGTATATAGAGACCCTGTGGTGGCTGCTGAAACAGCTCCATGAAAAGGACTACCTGTACCAGGGTTATACCATTCAGCCATACTCGCCGGCAGCAGGCACAGGACTCAGCTCGCATGAGCTTAACCTGCCGGGTTGCTACCGCGATGTGAAAGACACAACATGTATTGCCCTGTTCAAACTAAAAAAAGACAGCAAATCGGAATTCCTTTTTAATAACAGCGATACCGATGATGTCCATATGATGGCATGGACAACAACACCATGGACCTTACCTTCTAACACAGCTCTTGCAGTCGGGAAGGATATCAGGTATGTTAAAGTGAAGAGCTTCAACCCATATTCAGGCGATCCGATTACTGTTGTGGTCGCTAATGACCTCCTTAACTCCCTGTTCCCCGGCGGAGCAGATGATGCTCTTATGGGAGATTACAAACCGGGAGACAAAAAGCTGCCTTATAAACTTATCGATGAATGCAGCGGGAAAGATCTCGAAGGAATAAACTATTACCAGCTTATCGACTGGGTCAATCCGGGTGAAGGTGCATTCAGGGTACTCACCGGTGATTTCGTTACAACAGAAGACGGTACAGGTATCGTTCATATAGCTCCCACATTCGGTGCCGACGACTACCGCGTGGGAAGGGAAAACGGCGTTCCGCCACTCATGATGAAAAGAAAGGACGGTACCCTGGGACCGATGGTTGATAAAAGAGGATTTTTTGTTCCCCTGGCTGATCTTGATGAAGTGTTTATAAAAACAAATGTAAACACGGAGACATATAAGGACTTCGCGGGCAGGCCTGTGAAGAATGATTATGATCCGGATATCGCCCCTGATAAAGATACTCTCGATGTCGATATAGCTGTTATGCTGAAACAGCAGGGTAAGGTATTCAGGATAGAGAAACAGGTACACAGCTATCCCCATTGCTGGAGAACTGATAAGCCTGTGCTTTATTACCCTCTCGATGCCTGGTTCATACGTACCACAGCAGCCCGCGACCGTATGATAGAGCTCAACAACACTATCAACTGGAAGCCACAGTCAACAGGTACCGGACGTTTCGGGAAATGGCTCGAGAACCTTGTCGACTGGAACCTCTCCCGTTCGAGGTACTGGGGTACTCCGCTGCCGATATGGGTAACAGATGATCGTAAAGAAGAAAGATGCATAGGATCGGCAGGTGAGCTTAAAGAAGAAATAAACAAATCTGTTGACGCAGGTTTCATGAAGGAAAATCCCTTAAAAGATTTCATCCCGGGTGATAATACAAAAGAAAACTACGAGAAATTTGATCTGCACCGTCCCTTTGTCGATGATATCATACTTGTGAGTAAAAGCGGGAAAAAGATGTTCCGCGAACCGGATCTGATTGATGTCTGGTTCGACTCGGGATCGATGCCTTACGCACAGGTCCACTACCCCTTTGAGAATAAGGATAACTTCAGTGAGATGTATCCGGCAGACTATATAGCAGAAGGTGTCGACCAGACAAGAGGCTGGTTCTTTACACTTCATGCCATAGCCACAATGATCTTCGATTCCGTTGCATTTAAGAATATCATATCCAACGGGCTTGTTCTTGACAAAAACGGGAACAAGATGTCGAAAAGGCTTGGGAATGCCGTCGATCCATTCTCAACAATAGAGAACCACGGATCCGACCCGCTGCGCTGGTACCTGATAACAAATGCCCAGCCATGGGATAACCTCAAATTCGATATCAGTGGCGTGGATGAGGTGAAAAGGAAATTCTTCGGGACACTTTACAACACGTATTCCTTCTTTGCCCTGTATGCCAATATCGATAACTTCAGTTATGCCGAAGCTGATATACCTGTCAGCCAGCGCCCTGAGATCGACAGGTGGATAATATCACTTCTTAACTCGCTTGTTAAGGAAGTAAAAAAATGTTACGAGGATTATGACCTTACACGTGCCGCCAGGGCAATACAGGACTTTGTTACCGAGAACCTGAGTAACTGGTATGTCCGTCTCAACCGTAAACGCTACTGGGGCGGTGAATATGACAGGGACAAGATAGCTGCCTACCAGACACTATTTGTATGTCTTGAGACAGTAAGCCAGCTGGCAGCTCCTGTAGCACCTTTCTACATGGAAAGGCTCTTTACCGATCTCAATGCTGTAACAGGTAGACATAATGACAATTCCGTGCACCTTGCTCTCTTCCCTGAATTTGAAGAGTCGCTTATCGATACAGGACTGGAGGAGAGAATGGAGATAGCCCAGAAGGTATCCTCAATGATACTTGGACTGAGAAGAAAGGTAAGTATTAAAGTACGACAGCCCCTTGCCAGGATAATGGTTCCGGTTCCCGATAATAAATTTATAGATAAGTTTGAAGCCGTGAAGGACCTTATTCTTACAGAGGTAAATGTGAAGGATGTAGAATATATTGATGATACTGCTTCTGTCCTTGTCAAGAAGATAAAACCGAATTTCAAGACACTCGGACCGAAATATGGCAAGCTG
>DATFLA010000535.1:0-3659 GCA_035268305.1 Bacteroidales bacterium
GAGCTTTGACAAAAAGGTGGTGACCAAGAGCGGGCTGGCACTATGGTTCTCGTCGGCGAGGATCTTTGCACTTATCTGGCTTGTTTATTGCTTCCTGATACCTCTTTCAGATCATTTATTCTCTTTCTTTCACAGTATTTATAAAAAACTGTCCTTTCCCGTGGTACCGCTCTGGCTGGGTACGCTGTTCGTGATAGCTCACCTTGTTTCAAAACTGGCTGAGCACCTCTGGTTGTACAGTGAAGAACAACCTGTTATAGAAATTAAGGAAGCCACTTTCTCCTTCCTGTATCTTGTAGTAGGAATTGTGTTTATGATCAAGTATTACAGGAACAGGGCAGCAAGGGCCGAACAATCATAATTTTCTGTTCTCTGCCATAAGATGTTCTTATCTTATTAATTATCGATATGAAGATACATTCTCCAGTATAGCTTTGCTTTCCTGTTGAAATGATCTTCAATTTCGGACCAGTGTTTACGCATAAAATTATAAGGTTTAAGCCAGTCCTTATTCTCAATTTCCTCATTGGTAGGGGAATTGCTTACAGGGAGTTTATATATTAAGGCATAATATTTGTAAGCCACAAGGAAGGCATTGTTCTTAACTACCTGGTAGTTACTAACATTTTTCTGGTAGTGTGCCCTATAGAATTTCTTCTGGTTGGAAGTCAGTATCAGGATAGCTGCACCGGCAGCGATAAGATATGCCGGGATCACGACAAGGTTCCACCATCCGAGGGAGAAGAAACCTGCAGCAAAGACAATGGCTACCACAAAGGGTTCAAATTTCATGAAGATAAGCATCGGAAAGCTTAATGGCCTGAAAATAAACGCTCCTATCCTTAGGTTTATCAATATCTGGCCACAGAAATAAAGACTTGCAGGTACAAGAAACTTAGTTTTCATTTCAACCGGCAGGAATATCATTACCAGGTAAGAGATTGTAAAAAGGAAATTGGGGAATTGTATTATACTGTCGGTATGAGACAAGAAATCGACAGGGTTCACCTTCTTTGTCAGCCTGTGAAACAAGAGCCACTCTACAGTTCCGTTGATATCGATAATCTGTCCTTTTGTTGTAATCATTTTCCTGGTATTAAATATGTGGCAAATATAGAGTATTATGACCTAAGGTATCTGCACATGATGCAGAAAACAGGTCATGCCCCCCAAAAAATGACAGGTGTCTCTGCCTCAGAAGGATGCTATATTCGTACAGGGACCAGTGATAATCAGAATACTTTGCCGTAAATGACATCCTCGAAAAAGGCTTTCATTTCAGCGGCATAATAAACACCATATTTATAGAAAGTCGCTTTTGTCCGTTGATCCGGTTTCCAGTCAAAGAATGCATGACTGGCTCCTCCTACCTGGACATATTCAACGCGCTGACCTTTCTTAACAAGTGCATCCACGTAATCTTTCACGTCAGCGTCTTTAATAAGCGGATCTTTCGTACCACGAGTGAGATACTGCGGAACGGCTCTAACGCTTGCCTCAGGAATATTACTTATAGGAGCGATACCTTCCTTCCATGCAGGTGTTGCATCCGGATTATCGGTATAGAGGTTCAGCAGTTTACCGCTGAAGACACCATAGCTGGGTGCAGCGGCTTTTATTGAGCTCATGAGCTCTGATCGTACCTGCTCTATTGTTTTATTCTCCGGCATGTATGACGGCTTAAACTCAAATACACCCGGTGTCTTACCGAAACCTCCCAAACCAATCTTGTCGGCCATCAGGGAACATGCTGCAGACAAATGCCCCCCTGCACTGTCGCCTGTAAGACCTATTTTATCAGGATCACCACCATATTCAGCAGCATGTTCCCTGATATGAATAATGGCTCCGAAAACATCATCAATAAGATCAACCATAGTGTTTCCGGTCTCATCACCATCGGCCTTACCGGCCCACCTGTAGTCGATACTGAATACTACAAACTTCCCGCCTTTGGTTAACTCCCTGGCCAGCCCTCTCATTATATTCTCATCGTTGGAAACCCATCCACCTCCATGAATGATAATAAGACAGGGAAGGTTCTTTGCACCCTTAGGCGAATAAACATCATACTTCAGCGTCTTCACGCCGGGTTTTGCATATACAACATCCTGGGTTACCTTTATGTGGTCCACCGCACTCTTCTCTATAAAAGATACACCTATATGCATATCCCTGTCGACAGTTACCCTGAAAGGTGATTCCATCGACTCGTGGTACATTTGTCCCCACATACCGGGAATGGCATAGTAACCTGCATCAAGAACATAACCTGCATCGGGATTTGCAGTCACGGTAACAACAGTGCCTTTGGGATATTTACCGCTGGCAGGCAGGGCCGGATCGAGGGTAAAAGTTCCGTTCTCAGGTTTATCAACAACAACTGTAAACGACTGTGCTTTTGATATGCCCTGAGACAGTATCAGTACTGCTGAACTAAGAATAATAAGTTTCCGGAATTTCTTTTTCATATGTTATGATTTTTGTTTAAAGACTATTATGAACTCTTATTAAATAAATCTTATTTATAACAATAATAAGACTAATCAAATGAAAATATCCCCATTCAAAAATGAAAAAATATTATCATTCCCGGTTTAAAATACCGGTTTGGTAATATAATAAAACATCGTGTTATTACTGCAATATTTTTTTATTTAATGAAACTAAAATTTTGTGTGTGAATTTGACAGGGATAAAGAATAATTTATAATTTTGTTTCGGAAAATTCCGAAATGATCTTTTAAATGACAGAAAAGGAAACTCCATATACAGAAAAGCAGGAAAGGATTGCACGTTTTGGCAAGGCTCTGTCAAATCCGGTGCGGGTTTTCATCCTCGATTACCTGGCCAATAACCTTAACAGGTGCTGTTACAGCGGCGACATGGCTGAACTGCTTCCCATAGCACGTTCCACACTTTCTGAGCACCTCAAGGAACTCAAGGAAGCAGGACTTATCCAGGGTGAAATAAATCCTCCCTATATAAAATACTGTATTAACCAGGAAAACTGGGAAGAAGCGAAACTATTACTTACAGAATTATTCAAAAAATAAAAAAAATTTAAAATAACATTTCGGGAAATACCGAAATAAAAACAGGATAAAATGAAAATTAAAATTTTGGGTACAGGATGTACAAAATGCAGGACACTTGAAAAGCTTACGCGCGACGTAGTGAGTGCAGGGGGATTTGATGCTGAAATAATCAAAGTTGAAGATATCAGGGAGATTATGAAATATCATGTTATGGTAACTCCTGCCCTGGTAGTTGATGAAAATGTGGAACTGAAGGGACGTGTTCCGTCAACGACCGAGCTGAAGGAGATACTCTCCAAATACAATTGAGAGCGCTGGGGGTCTTCCTTATTATGGAAAATACAATCTATATTCAGAAAAAAATAATCATACCGGTATTGCTCCTGCCTGTATGGTTTGTTCTGTATCACTTTCTTCAACCGGCTACCGACTGGCTTATCGGCTCTCTCTTTTCCCTGCCTGCCGGTACGAGGTTCACCGAAGCTCTCAGGTTCTTTATTTTCGAATTGCCGAAGGTCCTTCTTTTACTTGTACTTATAATATTTTTTGTAGGCATAATACGCTCATACTTCTCACCGGAGAAGACCAGGAGACTGCTTGAAGGGAAGTCCTTGTTCACAG
>DATFLA010000536.1:0-2304 GCA_035268305.1 Bacteroidales bacterium
CTTTTCAGATCTATTAATTCATTGTCGAATGAACGGATAAGGTATTGGAAGCTCTTTTTAAAATCTTCTTTCTTACGATAATAATCTGTGAGGTTAGTCAATGCAAAAATATTTGTACTGTCCATTTCCAGTATCTGTTGATAATATTCCGCTGCCTCATCTTCCTTTCCACTTTTCAGGGACAACTCCGCGGCAACAATCCTGAATTGTATTGCTTCCGGAAAAAGTTCCATAACCTTCACAATTTCCTGTCTGGCCAAATCAAATTTCTCTTCATTTTCATATACGGAAGCTTTCAACAGGGTTATTTTTTCACTGAATCCTCTTTCCTTTTCGATTCTTTCCAATATTCTTATGGCCTTTCCGTCTTTTCCTTTACTAAAATATACAGTAGCAAGCTGGTATTCCCATTCTACTTCTTCTTGATCATTTTTGACTTTTTCCTTCAGTATTTTTATCATGGTATCAAACTGCTCGCCTGCTCCCAGAGCATTCAGGTAGGCCATAAAATACCATTTATTATCCCGGTCAAGTAAGTAGGCTTTTTCAAGATTTTCGGTGGCCAGTTCAATCTGTTTTGACATCAGGTAGATGTTTCCCAGTTCAAAATATGCAACATCACAATCGGGTTTGTCCTTGATAACCAGCCTGTAAAGTTTTACAGCTTCTGATATACTACCCAGGTTTTTTTGTTTAACTGCTTCTATAAGTGCATACTGATAGTCCTTATTATCTTCTTTTTCCTGTCCCCGACAATACAGGCTGAATGCCAGAAAAATTATAACTGCCACCCGATATATGCATTGTTTCTTCATAATCCTATTATTTCTTCCCCTCCCCCTGTATTAATTATCCGTTTTTATATTTTAAAAAAGTATTGCGCTCTCCGAAATAGACAAAAGTTCCAAATAAGGCCAAGAAAGCCAATCCTGACAGATCACTTAATTTTTCAGCGTTCCGTAAAAATAGTCTATTGATATAAAATATCACTAATGCAATGAATACATAAAACAAAATTCTTCCCGTTTTATAAGCAATCGGATAGTGCTTTCTGGACCAGATGTACGATATAATAACCATAACGCTGTAGCACAGCAGATGACCCCAGGCAGAGGCGGTATACCCGTATCGGGGAATGAAAGCCACATTTACTATTACGGTAATCATTGCCCCCAGAATTACCAGAATGGCCCCAATCATGGTCCTGTTGGTTAATTTGTACCATATGGACAGGTTAAAGAATATACCCATGATCAGATTTGCCATGAGAATCACTGGAACAATATGTACCCCCTCCCTGAAATTACTCCCGATAAACAGAATAAAATAATCGAGATACAGGTTCACCATCAGGAAAATAAATAATCCCGTTACCACAAAGAATGTCATTACATCAGCGTATAGCTCCCGTGCCTTTCTGTCTCCGGATTTACTGAAAAAGAATGGCTCTGCTGCATATTTGAACATTTGAACGAACAATGTCATCAATACTGCCAGCTTATAATTTGCCCCATATATTCCCAGCTGCTCCATGGGTATCTGGCCTTCGGGTATAAGGTGTTTTAACAGGATCCGGTCCAGGACTTCGTTAACCGTACCGGCAAGTCCTGCTATCAGCAACGGATAGGAATATTTCAACAGAATTACCAGCAGTTTTTTATCAAAAGTCGAATTAAAGGCATTCTTAATATCATCCGTTAGTAATAATAGCTTGACTATTGAAGCTATCATATTGGATATCAACACATAGCCTACACCAATATCAGGATTATAGATTGCCGAAACCAACGACGTATCCAGATGCCTCGGACAGTAGTAGAGAAAAAAGAGGTTAAGTCCAATATTAATTGATACTTCGGTAATCCTAATAGCGGCATATTTTCCCGCCCGGTTATACATCCTGATCCTGGCAAAAGGAATGGAGGTAAAAGCATCAATACCCACTATTATAGCCAACCACTTAATATATTCCGGATTAGACTCATATCCCATGATCCTGCTTATTGATCCTGACCAAACGGTAACCGCTGCAACAAATAATACAGAAGTAATGAACAAAGAGGTCAGCGCTGTGGTATACACTTTCTCTTTCTTCCTGGAATTACTGGCATACCTGAAATATCCCGTTTCCATTCCATAGGTAAGAATTACAAGCAGGAAGACCAAATATGCGTATAGCTCTGTTATTACTCCGTATGTTGATTTATCAAAAACACGAGTATAAAAAGGTGTTAAAAGCAGGTAATTTAAAAGCCTGGGCAAAACGATACCTAACCCGTAGATTGCGGTCTGTCCAAATAGTTG
>DATFLA010000537.1:0-3448 GCA_035268305.1 Bacteroidales bacterium
AGGATTTTATCAGGGAATGCAATAAGGGGACAAGCATCTTCTTTGTTGATAATCTCAATACTGCACTTAGTGTGTTGTCGGCATGATTATTTTTTCAAGGCCTTAAGCCGGGTAATGAGTTCCTCAATATTCTCCTCCTTATTCCATATTTTGACCAGGTTCCCGTCTTTATCAAGAAGTGCCACAAACGGAAATCTCCTTACATTGTAATAATAACGTACTATAAAAGCATTTCCTTCGGTCCCGGCATAAATATTCGGATAGATATTCAGTTTAAATTTTTTAACATAATCAGCCACACTCTGAACAGAAAGATATGTCACCATCACTATTGATGCATCCCAGAAATCATCAATATGAGAGATTAGTCCTTCTGTGAATTTCTGACAATCCTCGCACTCAGGAGAAAAATAAATTATTATTACAGGTTTACCCATCGGAAGATCCTGTGCCCTGAAGAGGCTTCCGTCCTCTCTCATTATTTTAAAAGGGGGAATCTTTAAGCCCTGCCCGAAAACAGCCGGTGGAACAAGCAAAAAGACAAACAACAGTGTAATTATTTTCTTCATCATTAGCCTTTCCTTTTATTTCATAACTTTCCTCAGGATGCCGAACACACCTCTTATAAAAGTAGCACTTGTAAGCACCTTAACCACCTGTTCCTGAGGCGTTTTTGTACGTCTGGTGTAAGTAGTCCTGTAGGTGGCTGCAGGTCGTGATAATTTTTCTTCCCGCCCTCGCTCTTTCTCCAGTTGTTTACGCTTTTCATCAAGTTCAGCTTCTTTTTCCATAAGAGACACCTTCTTCTCAAGAATCTCATAAGCACTTTCCCGGTCAATATCCTGGCTGTATTTCCTAACCAGAACAGAAGAATCATTAATAAGAGATATTTCCAGAGGAGTAAGTATATCCATCCTGCTTGCCGGTGCTCTCAGCATAGTTGCTGCCAGGGGTGTCGGAATTCCCTTTTCATTTAAAGTAGTAACAAGGGCTTCCCCTATTCCCAGGTTCGTAATAATTTCGTCTGTCTTATAATATTCCGAAAGAGGATAGTTCTCTGCAGTAAGCTTAATTGCCTTACGATCAAGTGCTGTAAAGGCCCTCAATGCATGTTGTACTTTAAGTCCCAGCTGTGAAAGTACATCTGCAGGTACATCTGCAGGATTCTGTGTTACAAAGAAGAGTCCTATGCCTTTCGACCTTATAAGCTTCACAATAGTCTCAATCTGGTCGAGCAGTGCTTTGCCTGCCTGGTCGAAAATCAGGTGAGCCTCATCAATGAAAATTACAAGTTCGGGCTTGTCCATATCTCCTTTTTCAGGCATCTGGCTGTAAACCTCGGCGAGAAGAGAAAGCATAAAGGTTGAAAACAGCTTGGGCCTGTCCTGGATATCAGTAAGCCTGATAATATTAATATATCCGTTACCATACTTGTCCTTCCTGAGAAGATCGTGTATGTCAAATGACAGCTCACCGAAGAAGAGATCTGCTCCCTGTTGTTCAAGTTCAATTATTTTACGCATTATTATGCCGGTGGTCACGGTAGATATCTTACCATAGTCTTTCTCGATCTCAGCCTTACCTTCTTCCGTAACATACTGTATAGCCTTCTTCAGATCCTTGAGGTCGAGAAGGGCCAGCTGGTTATCGTCGCAGTATTTAAAAATTACAGAAACAACCCCTTCCTGTGTATCATTCAGCCCGAGTATCCGGGAAAGAAGGACCGGTCCAAACTCCGAAACTGTCGCCCTGAGTCTCACACCATCCTGTTGTGATATTGACATAAGTTCAACAGGAAACCCTTTTGTTACATAAGGCAGGTTAATCTTTGAATGCCTTTCAGTAATAAAAGGCTTCTCCTCTCCCGGCATGGCAATGCCGCTGAGATCACCTTTTACATCCATAAGAAGGACCGGTACGCCCTTGTCAGAAAGCTGTTCGGAAATAACCTGAAGTGTCTTGGTTTTTCCGGTACCAGTGGCTCCGGCAATCAGTCCGTGACGATTCATCGTCTTTAGAGGAATCCTGACATGGGCATCACCAATAACCGCTCCGTCAAACATGGCACTGCCAACAGTTATACTGTCACCTTTAAACGAATATCCTTCATTAATTAAACTCGTGAATGATTTTTTTCTGTCCATACTATTACTGTATTTGGTAAAATTGAACAACAGCGCAATTTAATCGTTTATGGATTATCAACCAATAAGAGAAGCGCATGAAAAAAAATTACATCATTTATTTTTTAAAATCATAACAAATTAATATTATGGCAAATAAAAATAAATGTTAATATTGTATATCAATTAATCCTATTCTAAAAAAATTTGAAATATCTGTCTGATTTTACATTGCAATCTAAATTTAAAATGCAAGTTTCCCATGACCTTCTTAATGGAAGAAATTAAACAGAAGAATAAATAATTTAGTTTAAATCTGTAAAATACTTTTAGAAAGTTCAAATAAATCTAATCCTGACCTAAATCTGCAGTCAATGAAAAAGAAATTATTTTTTTTAGTTTTGGCAGTAACTGCTATGGGCTTTTTTTATTCAGGCAAGGCTCAGGTTACTGATGCCGAAAAGACATTACGCACTCAGGAAACCGACACTTTACAAGGGTGGAAGACCGGTGGCGTGGCAGCTGTCAATCTTTCACAGACCTCTCTTACAAACTGGGCTGCCGGAGGCCAGAATTCCGTTGCCGCAAACGGCTTATTCAGTTTCTTCGCTAACTATACACACAATAAGTCGGTATGGGTAAATAATCTCGATCTTGGATATGGTATATTGAAGCAGGGGCAGGAAGACAAAGCCCGGAAAACAGACGACAAATTTGAATTCCTGTCAAAGTATGGACAGGAAGCCTTTAAGAACTTTTATTATGCCGTACTTTTTAATTTTCGTACACAGATGGCCCCGGGGTATAATTATCCTGATGTAACCAATAAGATTTCCGACTTCATGGCTCCGGGTTACATGGTCCTTGCTCTTGGTATGGACTACAAACCGAATCCATATTTCAGTGCTTTTATAGCACCTGTAACATCAAGGCTCACTTTTGTTAATAATAAAATGCTTTCTGATGCAGGGGCCTTCGGGGTTACACCGGGTAAGAAATCCTTAAATGAATTCGGCGGATATATCAGGGCGGTATACTCAAAAAATGACTTTAAGTCCGAGTTCCTGAAAAATGTGTCTTTCACAAGTAAGATAGACCTCTTCTCCAACTATGCCGACAAGCCCCAGAATATTGTTGTTAACTGGGAAACCCTCCTTGCATTCAAGGTTAATAAATTCATCTCTGCCAGTATAAACACGCAGCTTATTTACGATGACAAGATTAAGATACTTAAAGACACCAATGGCAATGGCATTCCGGATCCGGGCGAATCATACGGCCCGCGTGCTCAATTCAAGGAAATACTTGGTGTTGGCTTCTCCTAT
>DATFLA010000538.1:0-7071 GCA_035268305.1 Bacteroidales bacterium
AACACGACAGGTGAAACATTACAGCGGCGGTATTATATTCCGGCTGTTGTTTATAAGGATATGGGTAAATTATTTTGGGCAGGTTCTTCTTTTAATTCACTTTTACAACAAGTGATTTTTAAGCAGGAATAATTCATCGTAAGTATGTTTGACAATCTAAGACATGTTCTTGATTTTGATGATCTGCTTTTTGAGAAGCGGAACAAGGACTATGGCGCGTATCAGCTCAGGAAGAAATATAATGCAGTTGTTTTCGGGTCGGTAATAATAGCTTCCCTGATTGTCAGTGCTCTTGTTGTTATTCCTTTTGTAATAAGCAGGCATAACGATTTGGTACTGGGTGGGGGCGGTCGTTATGTATCTGTGAATATGGATCACTTTGAACCTCCTGCCGACCAGGTATATGTACCACCGGCACCTCCGCCCCCGGGTGCCAAAAAACCCCAGGATATTGTAAAGTATGTTGCTCCTGAGATAGTCGATAGCATAAAACCTATTGAGAAATTGCTTCCTACAGCAGACGAGGCCCTGGAGCAAACGGATGTCGATATAAAAGAAGTACCCGGAAGTGGAGCAGGCGATAATATAATTCCCGGTGAAGGAGGTGAAGGATCCGACCAGCCCTTCTTTTTCGTGGAAGTAATGCCTTCATTCAGGGGAGGGGGTATAAATAAGTTCAGGCAGTGGATACAGATGAGAACCATCTATCCGCAGGAGGCCATTATAAAAAAGATCAAGGGCTCTGTATATCTTACTTTCATCGTGGAAAAGGATGGTTCGGTATCGCATGTAACAGTGGTTAAGGGTGTGGATCCGCTGATAGATAATGAGGCGGTTAAAGTTATTGAATCATCTCCGCGCTGGACACCCGGATTGCAGCGCGGCCATCCGGTAAGAGTACGGTATTCAATAAAGCTCAATTTCTCCTTCTGATCCGCTTCTCAATCACATTAACCATGAAAATTTGTTTTTTCTTTGTTTTTATTACCTTTATCGGCATATTATCAGTCAAAGTATTGTAATACAGGCATGGATGGAAAAACTCCTTGTTTATTGACCCGCAAACCGGGGAAGTTATTTAACAATCAATATTTAAAACCTATGAGAAGAGTTGTACCCTTTTTTTTCATTTTAACCTTACTGCTTGGTGGCTGCGGATCTTCAAAAAAGCAACTACAGCGGGGTAACTATGATGCTGCAATTGCTAAGGCTGTTAAGCAGCTGCGCAAAGACGCGGGCGATACAAAACAAATAGATATTCTGTCACGCTCGTACCAGGTGGCTAATGACCGGGATAACGAAAGAGTACGTTTCCTGAAAATGGAAAACAAACCAGGTAACTGGGATGAGATATACCTTGTTTATAAAAGGCTCAGCGACAGGCAGGCACTCGTTAAGACTGTGACACCGCTCAATGAAAATGGCAGATCGGTCGATTTTCCCTACGTGGATTATATGCCTGAAATGGTTAATGCCAAAA
Organism: Bacteroidales bacterium; assembly: GCA_035268305.1. Classification (GTDB taxonomy): domain Bacteria; phylum Bacteroidota; class Bacteroidia; order Bacteroidales; family VadinHA17; genus LD21. The sequence goes on from DATFLA010000538.1 coordinate 1,481, forward strand.
GGAAGGCTGCTGATTATTATTATGCTCACGGCAATGAACTGATGAAAAGCGGACTTAAAGATTCCTACAGGCAGGCATATGCGGAATTCGTAAGGGCAAAGAACTATGTAGGCGATTACGAAGGTATCGACAACATGATTCAGGAAGCCAAATATAAAGGTATGAGCAGGGTCTTTGTCTCAATTGACAATAAATCACTTATCAAATTCCCTGAAGATTTTCAGCACGATCTGCTTGCTCTCGATTTTCCAAGCCTTAACTCCGACTGGGTTGAGTTCTATACGGAAAACCTGAATGGCAATACCGAATATGATTATTTCATTAATGTGACTATTAAAAATGTGGCTGTCAGTCCGGATAACTCTATTGAGAGGGATTCTGTCATCAAGAGAGATGTTGAAGATGGCTTTACGTACGTTCTCGACAAAAAAGGAAACGTCATGAAGGACTCCCTGGGGAATGATATAAAACAGAAGAAATACAAAACTCTGCAATGTGCCCTCGTAGAGACAATTCAGACAAAAGCATGCCGTATAGACGGTGATGTGGAACTCATTCAGGCTAATCCCGACAAGGTGCTGAAAAAAGATCCTATCGGGGCCCGGTCAACTTTCGAAAACATATCGTCAAGAGCCCTGGGTGACACTGGAGCACTTAATGCTGAACAGCTGGAAAGAACAAAAACTTCTGTTGTCCCTTTCCCGGCTGATATAGATATGGTGATTCGTTGTACTGAATCGCTTAAGAAGGCAATACGGGGTGCAATTTACAACGACAGGAGATTTATTTTGTGAGTAGTGAGTAGTTAAAAGTAAGTAGTGAGAAGTGAGAAATGAGTAGCGAGCAGGGATTTCTCCATCTGACCTTTACGCCTCTGTGCCTTTACACCGTTAAGCCTTTGTGCCTTTACGTCCCTGCGTCTTATGTATTACGCCTTGTGCCTTATTTTAAATGATAGAAACCGGAAAACCTGTGGAAAGGGCAATCCTAGTCGGAATCTCATATCCGGGACAGGATGAACGTGAAGTGGATGATTTTCTTGGAGAACTTTCTTTTCTAGCTGAGACAGCAGGTGCTGTTCCCGTAAAACGGTTTATCCAGAAGCTCGATTTTCGTAATCCCCGGACCTTTGTGGGTTCAGGCAAGATAACTGAACTTGCTCTCTATGTAAAAGAGAATGATATTGATATTGCTGTTTTCGATGATGAGCTTTCTCCATCCCAGATAAGGAATATTGAACGGGAACTGGGATGTCGTATACTCGACAGGACAAACCTGATACTCGATATTTTTGCACGAAGGGCCCGTACATCACATGCACGGACACAGGTCGAACTGGCTCAGTACCAGTATTTACTTCCCAGGCTGACCGGTATGTGGACCCACCTCGAAAGACAAAGGGGAGGTATCGGGCTGAGAGGACCAGGGGAGACAGAGATAGAGACTGACAGGCGTATAATTCGCGACAGGATAGCCTCGCTTAAAGAACAGCTTAAGAAGATCGATACCCAGATGGCCACACGGCGCAAGAGCAGAGGCAAAATGATAAGAGTGGCCCTTGTGGGATATACCAATGTAGGAAAGTCGACAATAATGAACCTGCTGAGTAAATCTGATGTCTTTGCCGAAGACAAACTCTTTGCCACTCTCGACACAACGGTGAGGAAGGTTGTAATTGGTAATCTTCCCTTTCTTCTTTCCGATACTGTCGGCTTTATCAGGAAACTCCCGCATGACCTTGTCGAATCATTTAAATCAACACTCGATGAAGTGAGGGAGTCAGATCTGCTTATTCATGTAGTGGATATATCACATCCGAATTTTGAAGATCAGATAAGGGTTGTGGATGAAACACTTAAAGAACTGGATGCACATAATAAGCCTGCCATCATAGTCTTCAATAAGATTGACATCTTTTCTTATGTGGTTAAGGATGAAGATGACCTTACCCCTTATCAGAGGGAAAACTACTCGCTCGATGATCTGAAAAAGACCTGGATGGCTTCGGATAAACACCACAAGACAGTATTTATTTCTGCCAGGTCGAAAGATAATGTGGAAGAATTCCGGGACCTGCTATATGAAGAGGTCAGGAAGATACATGTGACAAGATATCCGTATAACGGGTTCCTGTACGAAACGGCAGATCAGTAAAGCTTGTTTGCAGCCATATATTCTGCAATCTGCACAGCATTGGTGGCTGCTCCTTTCCTGATATTGTCTGAAACAATCCACAGGTTAAGGCATTTCTCTCTCGAATGATCGCGCCTTATCCTGCCAACAAAAACATCGTCTTTGTTGTGTGAAAGTATTGGCATAGGGTACATGTTTTCCGGGGGATTGTCGTAAACTGTATTGCCCGGGAATGTGTCAATCAGACGTACCACTTCACTCATGTCAAAGTCATTTTCAAACTCCACATTCACAGCTTCCGAATGACCTCCTGTAACAGGTATCCTTACTACTGTTGCTGTTACCTGTATCGAGTTGTCGCGCAGTATCTTCCGTGTTTCATCCACAAGCTTCTGCTCCTCAGTTGTGTAACCGTCGGGCTGGAAGGAGCCCCCGTGAGGAAAACAGTTCATATCAATGGGGTGGGGATAAACCATATCACCCTTTATCCCCAGCCGCTCATTTTCCATCTGTTTAACAGCTTTCACCCCGGTACCGGTAACAGACTGGTACGTTGAGATAACAAGTCTTTTAATCCTGTATCTTTCATGGAGTGGAGCCAGCGCCATTACCATCTGTATGGTGGAACAGTTGGGATTGGCTATTATCTTGTCTCCCTTTTTTATAACGTCGCTGTTGATCTCCGGGACAACCAGTGGTACATCCTTGTCCATCCTCCAGTAAGAAGAGTTGTCAATAACAACAGTACCTTCACTTGCAAAGAGAGGAGCCCATTCTTTTGATATCGAAGCCCCGGCTGAAAAAATGGCGAATTCAGGTTTAGCTGCAACAGCTTCCTTAACACTTACAATCTTAACCGGTTTTCCCCTGAAAATTACTTCCCTGCCCGCTGATCTCTCCGATGCAGCAGGGATAAGTTCAGTTAACGGGAAATTTCTTTCTTCAAGAACTTTAATCATTGTCCGGCCAACCATGCCGGTAGCTCCAACAACAGCTGTTTTCATTTATTAGTCTCTATTAATACAGGTTTATATTTTTCTAAGTTAACGGGTCTGCGTTATCCCGCATTGCCGTTATCTGCGTTCCGCAGTTATTTGTTTGGATTAATGTTAGTTATTTAATAAATTTATACTGACTAAAACGGGTCAAAATTAACTTTTTTTTCAATCCGTCCCGCTGCATGAAAAAAGTTATTTTGTTGTTTGTCTTTTTGCCACTGCTGGCAAAGGGCCAGGTATTTGAGAATTTTGAAGCCGGTAACACCGGAAACTGGACCCAGACCCCTTCTTCGCGATGGAGGGCTGATGCCTCCTTTATCATATCGGGAGCATTATCGCTTCATCATGTTTTTGACAACAGCGAGGCTGCAACAGACCTTATATCACTGTCACTGTCTAATCTGCATATCGACGAAGGTATTACAAAATGGGATTTTTCAATTAGGTACGGATATTCCCCATCTGCTTCAAATAGCTGGGCTGTTTTCCTGCTCGCCGGGAATGATACGGCCGGGACTATTCAGGGAAATATCAATGGCTTTGCAGTTGGAGTTAACCTGGAAGGCTATGACGATACACTACGGATATGGAAGGTAAGGGACGGGAGCACTGAGGCTGTAGTTGAAAGCCATCTCAACTGGCAGAACGATATTGGTACCGACAGTACTGCACGTATCTCTGTTACAAGGTCCGCAGGCGGGGTATGGAATATGCTTGTCGAATGTTGTAATGGCAGCATCTCGGACATCTCCTCAGGATATGACCCCGACCTTATTAATCCCGGCAGGTTTATAATTATGTACAGGTATACCTCATCATGCGACAGGCTTCTCTGGTTCGACGATCTCAGTATAACAGGAGTATTTCATGATGATAACTGCCCGCCATCAGTCACAGGCTGTTTGGCATGCGGACACAGGCAAATGCTGTTATCACTTGATGAGGAGCCTTCATCAGGATTCGCTGATCCGGGTAACTTCATATTGAACAGTGATGAAACTTCAGCAGCAAAGGTTACAAGAACCGGTTCATTGCAATGGACCGTTGAATTTAATAATGATTTCAGGAATAAGACTGAAAATCACATGCTTATACGGCGCCTTTGTGACAATAATGGTAATTGCCTTACCGATACAACAGTTGCTTTTAATGTTCTTTGGCCGGAAGCCGGGGATGTGATAATATCGGAGATAATGGCAGATCCTGAGCCGGCGGTGTCCCTTCCCGTTTCGGAGTATATTGAACTGACTAACAGGTCGGTATTTCCCTTTGATTTAAAGAACTGGTCATTATTATCGGGCAGCCAGGAAGCATTGTTACCTTCCTGTATAATTTCACCGGGGGAAGAACTGATCTTATGTTCAGTACAGGATACTGCCACTTTGGGTAGCTATGGGAGGACACTGGGGATCAAACCTTTTCCGGTTCTCACTGATGCCGGTAAAATTCTCTGCATGGCAGACAGCAACGGAGTTTTTATTCATGGTGTGGAGTATGAAGACTCATGGTATCAAAGCGATCTGAAATCTGCGGGAGGATGGTCACTTGAAATGATTGATACTGATTTTCCATTTTCCGGTAAGAAGAACTGGAAGGCGAGTACTGACTGGTCAGGAGGAACACCGGGAGAGATAAACTCGGTTGCCGGGTATAATCCTGATGCCTTTTTTTATGGGATTGATAATGCTTTCCCACTTGATAACAGAACTATCAGGCTGTCGTTCAGGGAATCGGTCCCTCCTGGCATTAATGCTGAATGGCTCAGTATTAATGGAACTGACATAGCTTCTGCTACGGTATCGGACCCTCTGTGCAGGGAATATATTATTACCCTTAATAGTGAGCTGAAAGAGGAAAATATCTATGAGATAAAGCTAAGCGACGATTTTAAGGACTTCTCAGGTAACCCTGCTGAAAAAAATGATTTTCTTTTTGGTATCCCGGAGAAAACAGCTTCTCGTGACATACTATTCAATGAGCTGCTCTTTAATCCTTTTCCCGGCGATCCCGATTATATAGAAGTATACAATGCTTCGGGAAATATTACTGACCTGGCACGATTGCTAGTTGCTTCTGTAAATGATGATACAGGAGATACTTCCGCCCTTTTCGCCCTTTCAGATCACAACAGGTGTTTCCTTCCGGGTAATTATTTTGCCTTTTCGACAGACAGGGAAAAAATTCTGCAACGCTATTTTTCTTCAGACCCTGATAAGTTGTTTGCAGTTGAATCCATGCCTTCAATGCCCGATGCAGGTGGTCATCTTATCCTCCTCAATCGCAGGCTCGGTTTGGTGGATGAGGTTCTTTATACTGATAAGATGCATAATCAGCTTTTATCGGATGATGAAGGAGTATCGCTGGAGAAAGCTGTGCCGGGAAGTGCTTCAGGTGATAAATCCAACTGGCATTCTGCTACCGGAGTTGCAGGGTGGGGTACCCCTGGTGCTCCTAATTCTG
>DATFLA010000539.1:0-4036 GCA_035268305.1 Bacteroidales bacterium
CCCTCTGACCCTGGGACTATCTTTTCTCCTGGCAATAATGGAGAGTATCTATGTAAAGACAGGTGATGAGAGATGGAAGCGCATAACCCGTTTCTGGATGACACTTTTCGGAATCAATTTTGCGATTGGTGTAGCCACAGGTATTATCCTTGAATTTGAATTCGGGACCAACTGGTCTAATTATTCCTGGTTTGTAGGGGATATTTTCGGTGCACCCCTGGCTATTGAGGGAATTCTGGCATTTTTTATCGAATCGACCTTTGTAGCCGTAATGTTCTTTGGCTGGAATAAGGTCAGTAAAAAGTTCCATCTTCTTTCGACCTGGCTGGTGGCTGTCGGGGCAAACCTGTCTGCTTTATGGATACTCGTGGCTAATTCTTGGATGCAGAATCCTGTCGGGATGTCATTTAATCCGGAGACGGCAAGAAATGAAATGGTTAATTTCTGGGCTGTCCTTTTCAACCAGGTTGCCACAGCCAAGTTTCTCCATACAATTTCATCGGGATTCCTTCTGGCTTCTATGTTTGTATTAGGAATAAGTGCATGGTTTATCATACGAAAACGAGAGTCTTTCATGGCCCGAAGAAGTATCCTTGTAGCTTCCATATTTGGCCTGCTGGCTTCATTAATGGTGGCATACACAGGTGATGAGTCGGCCAGGACGGTTGCAAAGGTCCAGCCTGTGAAGTTTGCTTCCATGGAAGCACTTTACCGGGGTAAGACTAATGCAGGTCTCGTAGCTGTTGGTTTTCTCAGGGATGCCGACAGGAAACTGGGTGAAAAGTATGAAAAGGAATTTTCTTTGAGGATAGAGATACCAAGTCTTATGTCCATCCTTACAGGAGGGAGTGCCGGATCGTATGTTCCGGGGCTAAGGGATAACCTTTATGGCAATGACAGTATCGGGATAATGTCTGTCAGCGATAAACAGGCAAGAGGCAGACAGGCCAGGGAGATGTTGCTGGCCTACCAGGATGCCAGGAAATCGGGCGATATTAATAAGACAGATTCCCTGAAAAGCATACTTGTAACAAGTGATTACCAGAAGAATTTTTTCAGGTATTTCGGCTATTCTTCAATTGATAAGCCCGAGGATGTGGTTCCCGATGTAACAATGTCATTTTACTCATTCCACCTGATGGTAATCCTGGGATTCCTCTTTATACTGATCTTTGCGGTTGCTATATATCTTCTGTTTAAAGGCACCCTTGAAAAGAACAAGTGGTTCCTCTGGGTGGCTCTCTTTTCTATTCCATTACCATATATCGCCGGCGAGCTGGGATGGCTGCTGGCGGAGATGGGACGGCAGCCATGGATCATACAGGATCTGATGACGATTCCGATGGGTGTATCAAAAATTGCTTCAGGTTCAGTTGTAACTACCTTTATCCTGTTTGCAATACTTTTTACAGGGCTGTTTATCTCAGAAGTTTCAATATTGGTTAAACAGATCAAAACCGGACCAAAACATTAGGAGGAAACAAAATGACAATGATGATATCACATCTATTTCTGCAGCACTATTGGTGGATTATAGTGTCAATACTTGCCGGACTGCTGGTATTCCTGATGTTCGTGCAGGGTGGTCAGTCGCTCATCTTTTCCCTCCCGCGGAATGAAATTCAGAAAACAATGATAATTAATGCTATGGGGAGAAAATGGGAATTCACTTTTACCACACTTGTAACTTTCGGTGGCGCATTCTTTGCATCATTCCCACTTTTCTATGCAACAAGTTTCGGAGGAGCTTACTGGGTGTGGATTGCAATCCTGTTCAGCTTTATCATACAGGCAGTAGCTTATGAGTTCAGGTCGAAGCCTTTAAATGTTCTTGGCCAGAGGACCTTTGATATTTTTCTTTTCATTAACGGGGCACTCGGACCCTTTCTGATCGGGACGGCTGTTGCAACATTCTTTACAGGTGCCATGTTCAGCCTCGACAATATGAACGGGGTTCACTGGGCTACTTCCTGGTATGGTCTTGAAGCATTGTTTAATGTCCGGAATCTTTCACTCGGACTGGCTGTCCTGTTTCTTTCAAGGATAAATGGTCTTCTGTATATTATTAATACTGTTGGAGAAGACGATTTGGTAGCTACGGCAAGGAATAGAATACTTATTAATTCCGTTATATTCCTTGTTTTCTTCCTCTTTTTCCTTGTCTCCCTTCTTCTGTCCAAAGGTTTTGCTGCTGATCCTGCTACAGGGCTTGTGACGGAGGAGAAATTCAAGTATTTCATTAACTTCATTCATATGCCGCTGGTACTTATAGTCTTCCTTGCAGGTGTGGTAAGTGTATTGTACGGTATAGGAGTAAGTATATTCGGAAAGAATAACAATGGAATATGGTTTACCGGTACAGGCAGTATCCTGGCCGTATTTTCTCTTTTCCTTGTGGCGGGGTTTAACGGTACATCATTCTACCCGTCGGTATATGACATGCAAAGTTCGCTTACTATCTATAACGCATCCTCAAGCCTCTTTACCCTTAAGGCAATGATGTTTGTATCCTTTATTATACCTTTTGTGATAGCATATATATGGTATGCATGGCAATCGGTAAACAGAACAAAGATAACTGAGGAAGAAATGAAATCTGATGGACATGTATACTAGTGCAATTATCGAATACCTGATATGGCCGGCTTTTATCCTTCTGAGCTGGATAGTTATTAAGATGGCTTTATCTAACTATGAAAAAAAGTTCCCTGAACAGGAATAGTATTTTCCCTTAAGGATCATTACAAGATAAAAATCCCTTATCCTGCCGGGGTGGTTTTGCCGAACAAAAAGCCGGTAAGTGATGAAAGAATATAAAGAGGGATGATCAGCGGAGCTGCGCTTAATCCGAATAATATAAATGATATAACTACAAGGCCTGCAAGTAAATATCTTCCTTCATTTCCTTTTAGCTTCAGATTTTTTACTTTCATTGAGAGCAGTGGCAGGCGGCTGACCATGAGAAGCGACAGTATAAAGCTGACAGCAACAAGCAGGTAAGGCGTTATCAGGATAAAATTAAGCAGGTTTGACTGAGTGTAATGTGCAGCAATAACAAGCGATATTACACCCAGGGCATTAGCCGGCATTGGAAGACCCTTGAAAACGGTGGCCTGTGTTGCATCCGTATTGAACCTTGCAAGACGCAGGGCCGAAAAAACAGGCATAACTGCCGGTACAAAAAGCATAATTAATAAAGGAAAGCCCAGGTGTTCCGAAGCATCGGGGGCATATAACAGGTAAGAAAGGTGCAGCAACTGGTAAAGGATAACTGCCGGTGCTACGCCAAAGCTGACAACATCGGCCAGGCTGTCCAGTTCCTTACCTATATCCGAATAAGCCTTCAGCAGCCTGGCAGAGAAACCATCAAGAAAATCAAAGACCATGGCGGCAAGGATAAGCCATGAGGCAGTTACCAGATCGCCATTTGATGCATATATGATTGCAATGAAACCTGTTCCCAGGTTAAGCGATGTAATAAAATTCGGAATATTCTTCATCCTGAAATATAGTATCTTGTCACAGAAGGGAGGTAAAATTAAGAAAATCTTCATTCATTTATTATTAGATTTGCATCAATTAACACAATTGTGAATGGTTGACCTGAATAATATAAAGATCGCCGTGGATTTCGACGGGACTATAGTGGATCATGAATATCCGGCTATTGGTAAGGAAAAACTCTTTGCCTTCCAGACTCTCAGAGAGCTGCATAAGATGGGAGCACTGCTTATCTTATGGACCTTCCGTACAGGGAAGGAACTTGATGATGCAGTGGAGTTTTGCAGGAAGAACGGGATCGAATTCTATGCTGTTAATAAAAATTATCCCGAGGAGGTATTCGATGAATCTGTAAGCAGGAAGATTGATGCCGACATCTTTATTGATGACAAGAATGTGGGAGGTTTCCCTGGCTGGAGCGCTGTATGGCAGATGATTAATCCATATGAATTGCAACAGATGGAAGCTGAAAAAGAGATTACATCGCTTAGCAGGAAATTGCTGAAGAAGCTCCTTGGCAAAGGGAAGAAATCAG
>DATFLA010000540.1:0-5718 GCA_035268305.1 Bacteroidales bacterium
GGTTCATTTTCAATGGGCTTAAAATTATATAATGTGAATTACAAGTATAATCCTGATGGCAGTACGGGTACAAGTAATGATTCAAAAGTGAAGAATCCAAATGGCTCAGGATTAGATTTTCTTTTTGGATATTACTTTCATTTCTAAAATTTAATTTTGTCTTGAATGAGAAAGTCCTGAAATGAACAGTAAACCAGGCATAAAGACAAACTCAGGAAAAGAAGCTGAGGTATCCCCACTAATTGTTAATAACCTACCCTGATTTTCAGAGGTAAATCCAGGGTGATTTGTTATCTTAAACACTGTAAAGCACAGGTATTTGCGGTGGATATTCACACTAATAAAGACAGCTTAACAGATGCCTTTTACAGGAGCGTAACGAACTATATCTGGAATTGTACAGATTACGTGAGATCGACAATGGAGCCCCGGATAAAACAGAGGCTGATCTTAAAAGAAGGATGAGCAGATCAAAGAAAAAGATGATAAGATCAAAAAGCTGTGAATGGGAAATAACAATGTACACTTTTTCGCAATTAACGATGTACAACAATTAGCAAATAGCGATGTACGCTTTTTAGCAAATAAGGATGTACATCTTTTATCGGTGAAAGGTTTTTCCTTTCAATAATTGATCTCCATTTCTTCATTGAGTTAATGCTTGTCCACAGGAGCCTGATCAGGCTCCTGTGGGGAAACGCCGGATTATTCTGTTATTGTGGTTAATCATCTGCATGTTAACCCTATACGGAAGGATCCACTATGAGAAAGAAATTTTTAAACCAATGGATTATGTACCATGAAGTACACAGACAACATCGTGAAGGTCTAAAACCTGCCCAAATAGCCAGGGAACTGGTAATGGACCGAAGGACGGTAAAAAAGTATCTTGCCATGAGTGAGGAAGAGTATGAGCATTTTATTGATAGTCAGACTCGAAGGGAGCGTTTTCTTACTCCCTATGAGAACTTTGTCCGCACCCGATTGGAGCATTGCCCGGAAGCTTCTTCTGCCCAGGTTCACGACTGGCTGAAAGAGCATCATGATGATTTTATTGAGGTTGATGAAAAGACGGTTTTCAATTTTGTTCTTCATGTAAGGAGCAAGTATGGTATCCCAAAATCCTTTGATCACCGGGATTATGAGAAGGTTCCGGAGCTTCCCTATGGCCAGCAAACTCAGGTAGATTTTGGCGAGTACAATATGACCACTGATGAGGGTGGCCGAAAAAGAATTTACTTCATCAGCTTCGTTTTGTCCCGCTCCAGGATGAAATACAGCTATTACTCCGAGAGGCCATTTACTACCCGGATAGCTATCATTGCGCACGAAGCGGCCATTGTGTTTTTCGGGGGTATGACAAAGGAGTTTGTCTACGACCAGGATACCCTGCTGCTCATTGCTGAGAATTACGGGGATCTGATTATGACAGAAGCCTTCCGTAGCTATGCTGAATATCGTGGCTTCCAACTTCATTTTTGCCGCAAGTCTGATCCTCAAAGCAAAGGAAAGGTTGAGAACGTGGTTAAGTATGTTAAGTACAACTTTTTACGTGGTCGCATCTTTATCGATATAGAAATACTCCAGGGAGAGAGTCTTGCCTGGCTGAACCGTACGGCCAATGCGAAAGAACACTCGACTATCAAGAAGATCCCTCTCGAGGAATGGCTGATTGAACGCAATTATTTGCAGCCCGTTGCCGGGTCGTTTGAAGTAGAAAATGTAAAGGATGAACATGATGTCAGGAAAGACAATGTTATCTCTTACAAAGGCAATTTCTATCGTGTTCCCCGGGGGACCTATCATCCTCCAAAGACAAAGGTACATATTGAACATACCGAGGATAATCAGCTGATTATCTACAATACGGAAGGTAAGGTAATCGCCACTCATACAATCTATCCCGGTAAAGGCGAAACTGTTGGAGGTTCACATTATAAGAGGGAGCTTGAGGGACGTATCGATGATCTGATCGATGGGATATCAAACCAGTTTACGGATCCGGTATTGGTGAAACAGTATTGTCAACGGATACGAAAAGATAAACCCCGATACATCCGGGACCAGATGGGGATAATCAAGAGGCTTCTTAAAAACTACCCCCTGGAAATTGTTGAACAGGCAGTGATCTTCTGCGCCGAGAGTAAAATCTATCGGGCGAAGGATCTGGAAAGCGTTGTTAAGCGGGACTACCTGAAGCAATCCCAGGAAGAGAGTCTTGAGCAACCTGTCGTTATTAAAACCATCAATCAAAATGCGCATAAAATCATACCAGATAAAAGCGATATATCAGATTATCAATCACTAATGAATTAAATCTATGGACACAAAAACGAAAACACAAACCATCAAACAGTATGCTGCCCTGCTCCGCCTGGGAGGCATACAGGAACAACTGGATGAGTTGATCCACAAAGCATCAGAGGAGAAGATATCATACCTGGATTACTCATTGAGTCTGCTGGAAACTGAGATTACCTTGAGATTTGCAAGGGATCTGGAGCGCCGCACAAAAGCTGCCAAGTTGCCGTTCAATCACAATCTGGATCAGTATGACTACTCCTTCCGCAGCGGGATCGGCAAACAACAACTCATGCAGCTGAGGGAATGTATATGGCTCGAAAAGAATTATAATATCGTTCTTATGGGCCCTTCCGGTATCGGGAAAACCATGATTGCTGCCGGCCTTTGTTTTGATGCCTTAAAAAAGGGTTACACAGCATACTTCAGAACCATGGAGCAGCTGAACGAAACCCTGATAATGAAGGACATTACCAGGTCTGCCCGTATTGAATACAATAAGCTACTGAAAGCCAATCTGCTAGTCATTGATGATATTATGATGTTCGTCCTGGATAAGAAGCAGGCGGTTCAACTTTTCCATTTTATCAATCACTTGCACGAAAGGGCTTCATTTATCGTGACAACCAATAAAAGTCCGCAAGAATGGGTGAAAATGCTTGATGATGAAGTGATTGCTACCGCTCTGCTTGACAGAATCCTGTTTCATTGTGAGGTGGTCAGATTAACAGGAACCAGCTACCGGCTTGAAAACCGGAAAACCATCTTTAATTGAGTGGGTCGTTCTTAAATTTTTTGTACGTTTAAATCGAAGAAATGGACATCCTTAATTGCTATTTCTCGTACATCCTTATTTGCCAATTTCTGTACATTGTAAGTTCCCGCTTACAATCAGGATCGTTTATGCAGTCTATTTTCCGATGGTAGGAATATGAAGGTTCCTCGCTTGCAACTTCAGGATCTGGATCATCACTCATAAACTCAAAGACATCAATTTCTTGTCCACATTCTCCATATAACCAAAAAGCTGGCCACAATAGCTCTATTGGAGGAATCTGACATCTTATTTCAAACTTGCCATGAAGAAATTTCTGCTTAGAAAAAATCATACCTGATGTGTAGTCAAACCATCTTCCATTTTCACCCTCATATTCACCATCGCAAACTAAGTCATAATCGGCAGACTCCCCGTCTAATATCAAACCAAAAATAGTTTCTTCATCTGCTGTAAGAGTCAACTCTCCATTACTAATATCCATATTATCACCATCTGTATAGTATGTTGCCTCATCAGCGCAATATAAACTTCGCCCCCAAGGATAATCATTACGCCAAATACTAGTATCGAGAGAGGTTCCATTGAATTCATCCTCGAAAACCAAAACCCAATCATCATAGGATTCGCAAGAAAAATAGTCATTAATAGGTGTTAAGCCATAATAACAGCTTTGCCACCATTGTGCATAAGTAGGAAACATGATGCCTACTAGAGCAACTATTGTTATACTTTTCATTATCTTTTTTCATTTAATTAATTCTAATCATCTGGTCAACAGCATCCTCATCGTTCCAACCTCCGCTCCATCAGCGATCATAGTGTACATGTACATTCCAGAATCTAATTCCCCACCTTTAATAACAACTTCTCCACTACCTTCAGGATGCAATTCATAGTTTTTAAGTTGCTTGCCGCTCATATCATATATGAAGATATTAGCAGTCCCCACATTATCATTGACAAAATATTTTATGATTGTTTCTTCATTGAAAGGATTAGGTGAATTCTGAAAAAGCGTATTTGTGGTGTTATCCTGTTGAAGATCCTCTGTAGAAGTAGATAAAATGTCTTTTATTTCCGGTACTTCGTTCACTAGCTCGGAAATCTGATTTTGCAGTTCATGGATCTCTTGCTGCTGATCCTTTATGGCTTCAACGAGAATTGGAATCATACCTATATAATTAATACCATATAGATCACTTTTTTTATCATATTTGACTAATTCTGGATATATTTCCATTAGTTCCTGGGCAATAAATCCAATGTTGTTATTATCCATGTATTCCATATCATTCTTTTTGTCTTCACTCCATTTTGGATTTGAAGGAGTAATATAATCGAATTGAACACTACGGACGCCTTTTAATTTTTTAGCTGGCTATCTAAAGTCCGAATATTCTCTTTTAATCTAATATCCGAGGTCACTTGATTACCGTTTACCCACAAATATCTGGTACTCATACTATAAAATGATTTACTGCTGGTACCTATATATCCACAATCATCACCCTCAGGCCAAAATGATGATTCACCATCATATTCTCCAAAAATTATATCTTCCTCCCTATCTTCGTGATAAAAAGAAATATAATCAGATGAGACATACAATCGTGTGTCTACATTATTAAGTCGAGTAATTCCTTCCACTGATAATTTCCATGTTGAACTTGGATTAGTACCAATTCCTACGTTTCCATATTCATTCATTTCCAATTGCGCTTCAGCGCTGAAGAAGAAAATAAACATTATTGATGCAACAAAGGCTAATTTTTTCATTTTTAATAGTTTTTAAGATTCTTTGAATAAACATCTGTTTAACTGTCAAGAACTGGCAGTTCAGCATGCAAGAGATAGTACAGAATATACTGAGTTGAATTCCGTTAATGAAATTACGACAACATCAAATATTTCTCATGTAGTTTAATCATGAAACAAGCCTGATTTGTTACCTGTTATTTTTATGTTGTATAGCAGGTATTTAATGTCATAAAAGCATAAACTTCTGTCCCTGGTTGAAACGGACCAATTATAAGCATAAGTGGTTTTTGAAGGTTCAGCGTTAATCTGTTCAGAGAGCAACCCATGATCTGAGATCCGAGCTCTCAACTGCTTTGTCCACAAACCTCATTCCCCGCAGTCCGTCATAGATGGTTGGATAATCGGTGGCTTCCAAAGGGGGCTCGGTGCCTTCCATTATATGCTGCATGCATGTGGCCGCGTTCCTGTAAATGTTGGCAAATGCTTCCAGGTACCCTTCAGGGTGACCGGCAGGGGTACGGGAATTATAGTCAGCTATGGGGCTCAGAAATCCGGTTCCGGCCCGTCTGATCTCTGTGGGTTTATGTAACCATCTAATAATAAGAGTATTGGGCTCCATCTGGTTGAATTCCAATCCACCTTTTTCACCATACACCTTCAACTTGAGTGCATTTTCCTCACCTGCAGCAACCTGGCTGGCTGTAAGTAAACCACTTGCCCCGTTATTGAAATGCAACAGCATATTTGCATCATCCTCCAGGATCCTTTTGGGTACCAGCCTGCTCAGGTCAGAAATTAATTCAGTGACTTTTAATCCGGAGACATATTCTGCCAGGTGAAAAGCATGGGTACCGATGTCCCCGACACAACTTGTTTTTCCT
>DATFLA010000541.1:0-2011 GCA_035268305.1 Bacteroidales bacterium
AGTCTTTTTGCAAATATTGCAATTTTTCACTTCCCTCATTTACGGTCTGATTCTTGCAGACTAATAAACCGGAACACTAAAATGATCTTTTGGCAGAACATTTTTGAAAAGGATATTTGAAATGGATGTAGGAAAAACAATAAAACAGCACAAGAATATATGTAACCTTGTTTCGGAAAAAAGGATCAAGCAAAGTCTTGACATACTGTCAGATATGCTCAAAAACGTCTCGCTCAGCGATTTGCGCGATGAATATGAGACTCTTGTAATGACCTACAGGAACATGCTTACATACACAATTGAAGGTATTAAGGATCCTGAACGCGACAAGGTGTACACCAAGCTTATTCAGTCTATACTCAGTTTATCGGACAGGGCGAGGCAGGACATATTGTCACATTATTCCGGGTGGCATACTTACTGGGTAAAAGATCAGGCTGAAAAAGAATTAAAATTGAGCGGCAAAACGATTGTTGACAGTGTGGATGACCTTATGTTCAAATCAGAACTTGACGAATGGCTGAGGCTCAGCAATGAAATAATTCCGGATCCTGAATCAGAGATATCAAAGAAACACAAGCAACTGGTAAGTAATATTTTCAATCATTTATGGCTCACCGATTACTATGGTGAAGCAGAAAACAGTCTTATCGGAATTATTCTAACGTCAGGAAAGTTCAGGTGGTATGAAGCCAGCCTGTTTACATCGGCCATTACACTCAGTTCTCTACGGACCTGGCATACTGATAAGCTATACCAGCTCATAAGGATATATGAGGCGGGTCAGGAACAGGTAATGGAAAGAGCTTTATCGGGTCTTATACTCAACCTGCATTATTATAATGACAGGATAATGGTATATCCTGAAATAATTAACCGTGTTTCAAAACTACACGATAATCCGGATTTCAGGGAGCACTGCAGGATAATCGTTCTTCAGACAATCAGGTCGAGGGAAACGGAGAACCTCAGCCGTAAACTGCATGATGAAATACTCCCCCAGGTTGCGAAGCTTAAACCGCGAATTGAAGAGAAGCTCGATCTTGACAATATACTATCGGACGATAAGACAGAGGAAAAGAATCCCGACTGGTCGGATATGTTCAGCGACTCTGAGGAGATATTCAAGACGATGGAAGAACTGACCAAGCTGCAGATGGAAGGCGCCGATGTTTACATGTCGGCATTTGCCAATATGAAACACTTTGATTTTTTCAAGGATTTCCAAAACTGGTTCATCCCCTTTTATCCTGAGCATGAAGCTGTTGATGAGATCTACAGGGATGAGATACTTGGTCCGGGCACGAATGAACTTGCAGAAGCCTTATATAAGACCCCATTTATCTGCAATTCAGACAAATATTCACTGCTTCTGAACCTTAAATACCTTCCGACATCACAAAAGACAATGATGCTTAAGGTTTTTCGCATGGAGCTGGAAGGACTTCAGCAGCTTGATGAAGAAGAATCAGCAATTGATCCTTTCAGAAATTTCAGGATTAATGTAACTCAGTACCTTCAGGATATTTACCGTTTTTTTAAGTTATCGCCATACAAGAAGGAATTTGAAGACCTTTTTACAGGAAAGCTCGACATATATAATTCCGAATTTTTCAGGATGACATGCAGTAATATGGATGCTGAGGCCGGTCTGGCCGATTACTTCTTCAGCAGGAATTTCTATGAAGATGCTCTTCAGCTTTTTCTCAGGCAGCTTAATGAGAAACCTTCGGATGTCCAGTTATATGAAAAGACCGGGTATTGTTATCAACAGGCACTCAATTATGAAGAGGCTCTGAAATATTACAGGCGTGCCGAACTGATTGACAGGAAAGCATGGACAATAAAGAAAATAGGCTTCTGCCTCAGGAGACTTGGCATGATTGAGGAAGCCCTTGAATACTACCTGCAAGCCGGCGATATGGAACCGGAGAATGTTCATACTATCATTATGACGGGCCATTGCTACCTCGATCTTAAAGACTATGAACAGGCTCTGAAATATTATTTC
>DATFLA010000542.1:0-6496 GCA_035268305.1 Bacteroidales bacterium
AAAAGATCGTTGAGATCACACCTAATACAAGTAATATAATGGACTATGAAAAAATAATGAAGAACTGATATGGAGAAGAAGCAACTGATTATTGATTACTGTCGCCGGTTCCGGCTAAGTGGCATTGCCAACGGCCTGGATCCGGTTATTTCAGAGGCTGAGACCCAACAAATGAGTTATCTGGATTATACAATTAAATTCCTGTCTACAGAGGCTGCTCACAGGGAAGCTCGTGACCTGGAGCGACGAACCAAAACTGCGAGGCTGCCCATGTCCCATGACCTGCATCACTATGACTTTACCGTCGATAACGGCCTTTCTAAGACTCAGCTAAACCAACTCCGGGAGTTGAACTGGATCGAGCAACTTTTTAATATTGTATTAATGGGTCCCTCCGGAACAGGAAAAACATTTATCGCTGCCGGACTATGTAACGATGCCATCAGACACGGACTGAAGGCATACTTCAGAACTATGGATGATATCTCACATATGTTGAAAATGAAGGATATTACCCGCTCGGCTGCCGTTGATTACAAACGTCTTTCCAAAGCCCATCTGATTGTTATTGATGATATTATGATGTTCCCACTGGAAAAAGGGACCGCAGTCAGCCTGTTTAACTTTATCAATAATTTATATGAAAGTACCTCGTTCATTATCACAACAAACAAGGCCCCTAAACAATGGGCTCAAATGCTTGATGATGAGGTCTTGGCATCTGCCTTGCTTGACAGGTTACTTTATCGATGTGAGGTAATAAATTTATCCGGGATTGGATACAGAATGAAAAATAGAAAAACAATTTTTAGCCAATGAAATTTTTACTAAGTTTAAACCAATAAGAGTTGTGTACTGTTGTTACCATTTTCTCTGCACTCTTATTTACCGAAAACTCTGCATTTGTAATTTCCATTTACACAAGGATTCCTGAAAATAGGATTATCAAGGCAATTAAATAAATCTGATTCATATGGACAGAGATTAAAATTATATTACTCCATTGATTTTCACAATCCAATTTACAACTATTTTCTTTATATAAGAAAAGAACATTAAAATCTAATCGGGAGACATTTAGGTGACAATAAAGACCATGTTCGTTAGAGTAGGGCTTTTTACTCATCATTAAATTTGATTACTATAGCATTCACAGAATTGTAGCAATCCCCATTATTATAAAAAAAGCCCCGACAGTTATCGTCGGGGCAGCCATGAAAAGAATGGAAAAATTGCTTTTGGACAGTAAAAAGCTTCTTCTTAAAGTTTCACAACTTTATATACGTTAAACTTAATGTTTTTGATCTTTGTTCCCTCAAATGTAAATGAACATTTCATTTGTAAAAGTATGCTAATTATTTTCAAAATGCAACATTTAATAATCCAATTTCATCAGTGGCCCCCAAAATAGGGTAAATCAAAGATTCGGATTGGTGAAGACACTGAGAAGAATGATTACTCCCAGGACAATTATAGCAAATCCGGCTACCTTGTTTAACTTAACTATACTTCTTAACCTGATCTTCTTCTTAAAATGACTTACAAAATAACTCATGAGAAACCACCACGTTATCGCTCCTATAAGTATGCCCGGAATAAGGAAAAAGGGTACCAGTCCGGGGTTGATTGACCCATTAACATGAACTCCGGAAAACAGGGCAACGAAAATAAATATAGTATATGGATTTGAAATTGTCAGGACAAACAGTGAATAGAAATCACGCCATAACGATTTATTGGCTTTTTCCCTGTTACGAAAATCTTTTACCGGATTAGACAGTAATACTTTAAGCCCCACCCCTATTATTATTATTCCGGCAACAATACTAATTATAAAACGCTGTTCCTTGATGAACCCCACAATAACACTGAAGCCTATTCCCCCTATTGCAGCCAGCAGAGTATCAGCAGCCGCTATACCAAGCCCCGAAAAAAACCCGGACAGGAATCCCCTCTTTATAGTCCTGTTTACCAGTATAATACCTATAGGTCCAAATGGCATCGAAACTGCAAGCCCCAGTACTATCCCTTTCAATAATATTTCAATTGCCGAAATCATGTATCCTGCTTATGAGCACAAATATAAGAAGTTTATTTTGGCCTCCCTGCCTGTTTTGTTTTTTAAAAGTATGCGGAAAGCAGAGATGTCTGCTTTTCTTCTGTTATTTTTGGCATTATAATATATTATCAGGGAATCTGTTATGAATAAATATTTCCTTACGGCATTATCTGTTACCGGTGGGGTGATTACAGGTCTTGCATGGTCGGGCTGGTGTACCGGTCTGGTGTTGTTGTTTTCCCTCGTGCCGTTCTTTATAATAGAAAATTACCTTTATGTACATAAGGACAGGTATAGCGCCAATGCGTTTTTCATTTACCTGTTGCCCGGATTTGTTCTCTTCAGTATAGCAGGCATAGGCTGGATGAGGGTAGCCAGTCTGGTAGGTGCCATATGTGTAATTATGGGACTGGCTTTTCTTATGTCATTTGCACTGTGGCTTGCTCATGTTGTCAGGCTGAAAGCAGGAAACTATGCAGGAATAATTGCTCTTTTTTCATTCTGGCTTGCATATGAATTTATAAGCCTGAATGTTAATATTGTATCTCCCTGGCTCAACCTGGGCAACGGCCTTGCCAAGGATATACTATTTATCCAGTGGTATGATCTTACAGGTACATCCGGTGGTACTGTATGGATCATGGCATCAAACCTTCTCCTTTCAGTGATACTGCTGATGCCTTCAAAGAACCGTAAGAGGAGAATTATTGTGACAACCGCATGGATAGCTGTCGTTCTAATACCCTCAGGCTTTTCACTATTTCGTTATTTTACAGTGAAGGAGAATCATGAAAATCCGGCGGAAGTTGTTATCGTTCAACCTGATACTGACCCTTATACCGAAAAATACAATGTCCCTTTCCGCAACCAGTTGCAAAACGTAATAAACATGGCCACAGGTGAGGCCTCAGCCAGCACATCATGGATAATAACACCTGAAACAACAGTTGATGACCCGGTAAACCAGGACAGCATGAATTACAATAAATATATTATAATGCTAAGGGATCTTGCCGGGAAATACCCGCAGGCATCAATTGTATCGGGTCTCGTTACGTACCTTATTTATCCCCCTTCAGATATTCCCCCTACAAAAAGTGCAAGACGGATTGACCTTTCAGGTGCATTTTATGATCACTTCAACTCTGCTGTAAAAATCGATACATCCGATGTGGTGGAAATTTACCATAAGTCGAAACTTGTTCCCGGTATAGAAATGCAGTTTTCCAATGGTCCGGGAAGACTGATAAGCAGGATTTTACCATACCTTGGCGGTACAAAATGGGGATATGGTGTTCAAAAAGAGAGATTATGTTTTAATGCAAATCATGGCTCTCTGAAAAAGGTCGGACCGGTAATCTGTTATGAATCAGTATTCGGGCAGTATGTTACAGGCTACGTAAAAAATGGCGCCGAAGCACTCTTCATTATTACAAATGACGGGTGGTGGAAGAACACAAATGGCTATAAACAGCACCTGTGGTATGCTTCCCTAAGAGCTATCGAGACAAGACGCCCGGTAGCACGATCGGCCAATACGGGCGTATCGTGTTTTATCGATATCAGAGGGAAAAGGCTCTCTGAAACAAAATGGTGGACAAAGGCAGTCCTTAAAGGATATATTTGTCCGGAAACAAGAATTACTCCATATGTTAAATATGGCGACTACCTGCTCAGGATTGGTTCGCTGGCAGCTGTTGCCGTTATTCTTATAATTTTTATTGCAATTCCCTACAGGAAAAAAATCAGAACATATTAGCTTTTATGCAACTCTTGCATAATACTTTTGTCTTTATGAGCAGTAAGAGTACAAGTGGATAACATAAATATCTATATAGACGCACCTTTGATAGAGGAGTGCAGGCAAGGCAACAGCAAGGCACAGTACAGGCTTTATAACCAGTATTCCAAAGCTATGTATAACCTTGCCTACAGGATGCTGAATAACAGGGAGGATGCCGAAGATATTTTACAGGATACATTTGTGGAGTGCTTCCGTAACCTTAACACTTTCAGGTTTGAATCCACTTTCGGGGCATGGCTGAAAAGGATACTTATTAATAAATGTATTAATCATACCAGGAAGAAGAAAATAAACCTAACACTCTTTGACAACCTGCCCGCTGATGTAATCGATGATGAAGAGGATAATATTGTTTATGAAACTGATAAGATATTCAGGGGAATTGAAATGCTGCCCGATGGTTACAGGATAATCCTTACTCTTTACCTGCTTGAAGGTTATGATCATTCAGAGATATCCCAGATACTGGGTATTTCAGAATCAACTTCAAAATCACAGTATTCAAGGGCCAGGGAAAAACTGAGGAATTTAATTAAAAATAATTAACGCGATGGACAGACTTGAGGAATTCATCAAAGCGAACAGGGATGATCTCGACAGATACAATCCTTCACCGGAAAACTGGAATGAGATACGGAAATCTCTGAGTAAGAAACACAGGCCATTGTGGCGGTGGGTATCTGTTGCAGCCATGCTGGCAGTTGTTCTTTCCGGTTATCTTTTCCTTACAGGTAACCACAGCCTTTTCTCCGGTCACAAAGCCCGGTTAACGTCGGATAATAATGAAATAAAACAACTGAAGGAAACTGAGATTTATTATAATAATATGGCAAACACCCTCTTCAAAGAGGCCAAACCAATGCTTACAAGGAACCCGGAAATAGAAAAGGAACTGGATTCTGATATGTCCCATCTCGACAGTCTTTGCACGGATATTAAGAAAGACCTTAAAGATAATGTGGCTAACCAGGAGGTTATAGAAGCACTGATACAGAACTACAGGATTAAGATCAGGCTTCTTGAGGACATGCTTACGATACTTAAGGAAAATGAAAACAAACCGGTTAAAAAGGAAAACTATGAACTATAAACTGATAATCTCTGTCAATATATTGTTCCTCCTGTTCAGCAGTCTCTTTGCCCAGAAAGAGACTGAAACGAGAAACTTTATTAAAACTGTTCCGGTAAGCGAGGAGACATCTCTCGAGATATCAAATAAGTACGGAACCGTACAGGTCACTCCATGGGACAAAGATTCGGTTTTAATAAGGGCCGAGGTGAAAGCTTATGCTCCCAACCATTCGAGACTCGACAAGATGTTTGACGGTGTCAACATCAACATTAACGATTCGAAATACCTTGTAAAAGCCGAAACTGATTTTACCCAGAGTATAAGCATGTTATTCGAAAGCTTTAAGGGAATGACAAGCAAACTGATATCGTATGATTCGCGGGTCGAGATCAATTATTATGTTAAAGCCCCTGAATATATTACACTGGGGATCGACAATAAATACGGAGATGTATATATGGAAAAAACAACCGGTAAATGTTCCGTATCTGTTTCAAACGGTTCCTTCAAAGCCAACTCGCTGGGCAGCGGCACCTCCCTTACATTTACATTCTGCAATGCCACAATAAATTCAGTTCAGTCGGGAAAGATAAATGCCAACTTTTCTGATATCACCATCGGCGAAACCGGCGACATCTTCATTAACTCAATATCTTCCAGGTTCGATATCAAAAATGCCGGATCGGTAAAAGTAGACTCACGAAAGGATAAGCTGTACCTTGGTAAGACAGATAAACTGACTGGAACATCCTACTTCACCGATTATAATGTACAAAGTCTTTCAGGGGCAATTGACCTTTCGACCAAATACGGAAGTATTAATACAGATCTCGTTGAAAAAAACTTTGAATCTGTAGATATCACGTCAAATTATACGGATGTAAACCTTGCTTTTGATAAGGTCTCTTCATACAGCCTTGAAATAAGGCAGACCAACTCCTTTGTTGTACTACCGGATAAAATTGCAAAAACAGAAAAAAAATCATTGAATGACGACAGGAAGGAATATATCATCTATGGCACCGTAGGTTCAAATCCGGGAAACAGAAAAGTAAGGATAGATGCCACGCGTGGAAATATTTATCTTAAATAAACGGCGGAATATGCAACCATCACAATCTGATTCTGTCCTTAATACTGAAATATAAACAATTTAAGAGTAAAGGCCCCGATAACCTGACACTGCATTTGTATGGATATCACATAAAACAGATTAAATACACCCTAAAATATATTACATATGAAAAAGATCTGCTTATTTTCTGTTATTCTGATAATGGTTTGTTCAACCGGCATGAAAGCACAGTTTGCCAACCGTCAGGCAGGACTGAGAGTCGGCTACCGCAGCGGGTTTTTCTACCAGGTAAGCAACGACGCAGGCAATGCAGAGGTAGGATATAACGGGATGCTCTCTTTCAGCAATAACGGGCTTCAGATTACCGGGCTTAAAATAGTATATGAGACAGCTCTGACTGACATATCTCCCGATCTTTATTTTGCCTGGGGATTTGGCGGCCATATAGGATTCATGTACTCCGATCATGTCGGTTTTCTGGGAGAA
>DATFLA010000543.1:0-4770 GCA_035268305.1 Bacteroidales bacterium
GAAACCCCTATGGAGCCAACGGGGAAAGCAGGTCATCAGTAGTGTGCTCGGAGCCGGTAGAGACAGTAACCGTTCCCAACCTGTTCACACCAGATAATGATCTTCTTAATGACAGGTTCAAACCGGTCCTGTCGTTCACACCCGTTGATTATCATCTTGTTATTAATGACAGGTATGGAAGAACAGTTTTTGAATCGCGCAGCTACCCTGAAGAATGGGATGGCACATCAAAAGGCAGCCCTGAACCCCAGGGTGTTTATCTTTGGTATCTTGAACTTACAACACCTTCCGGAAACAGGATAAAGAAAACCGGAACAGTGACAGTAATTAGGAAAAACTAAAAGCAGGGATATAATGATCCCTGAATATTTTAAAGTGTACTTTAGCTTCAACACTTTTCTCCGCCCGCATATTACTAAAGAAGAATTTTAGCAAAGAAATTTACAGGGAAAAGTTATCTTTGTAGCTTATATAAAAAGTTGCTGCATAATTATTTTATGGGGAACAAGGATATTTTCGACGAAGAAGACAGGAGACTGATCCAGGCTGAATATGATAAGCTGGTAAATAATCTCATCAGATGTAATAAACCGGAAGACAGGGAGCTGATTGACAGGGCTTTTAAGCTTGCCAATGAAGCTCACTGGAATATGAGAAGGAAATCCGGTGAGCCTTATATCATACACCCTATATCTGTTGCAAGGATAGTAAACCAGGAAATAGGCCTTGGCGCCAAGTCAATCGCAGTAGCCCTGCTTCACGATGTTGTTGAGGACACAGATTATTCGCTCGAGGACGTTGAAAAGGATTTTGGAGCCAAGATAGCGTCACTTATTGACGGACTAACCAAGATATCAGGCACATACAACAAAGAGAGTTCATCATCGATGCAGGCGGAGAATTTCAGGAAGATGCTCCTTACATTATCGGATGATCTCAGGGTTATTCTCATTAAGATAGCTGACCGTTTGCATAATATGCGAACACTCGACTCAATGCCTGAACACAAGAAGATGAAAATAGCAGGAGAAACCATTTTTCTCTATGCTCCTCTTGCCCACCGGCTTGGTCTGTACGCTATTAAGAGCGAACTTGAGGACCTTAGTTTTAAATTTCGTCAGCCACAGATATATGAAGAAATATCTGCCAAGCTTAAACACAGCGAGAAAAAGAATATAAGTCTTATAAATAAATTCTCATACCCCATAATAGAAAAGCTTACAGAGGCAGGATTCAAATTCGATATCAGCGGAAGACCAAAATCCATCTTCTCCATATGGAAAAAGATGCAGGCGAAAAATGTTCCTTTCGAAGAGATATATGATGTCCTTGCCGTCAGGATTGTTTTTGATCCCCTGCCGGGGATCCCTGAAAAAACACAGTGCTGGAATATCTATTCCATAATTACCGACTCATACCTGCCCAAGCCGGATCGGCTGCGCGACTGGGTAAGCAGACCAAAACCAAATGGCTATGAGGCACTGCACGTTACAGTTATGGGCCCCGAAGGACAATGGGTTGAGGTACAGATACGGAGTAAAAGGATGGATGAGATAGCCGAAAGAGGTTATGCTGCCCATTGGAAATATAAAGGCGACGGAACGCAGGAAAGTGAACTTGATAAGTGGATTAAAAAGATCCGTGTCATGCTCGAAAGCCCCAGGGAAGACCCGATAGAGTTCCTCGATGAGTTTAAAATGAATCTCTTCTCTTCTGAAATAATGGTCTTTACCCCTAAAGGTGCCCTTGTAAGCCTGCCTAAGGGAGCATCGGCACTTGATTTCGCCTACGAAATACATACGGAGATAGGTAATAAGGCTATCGGCGCCAAGATAAACTATAAACTGAACCCGATTAATGCCATTCTGATGAGCGGTGACCAGGTAGAGATAATAACATCTGATATTGCCAAACCTGAGAAAGAATGGCTTTCCTTTGTGAGAACATCCAAAGCCAAGGATGCTATAAAGAATGCTCTTAAAAATGAATCAAAGGATAGTATTCAGAAGGGAATGGAAATCCTTGAAGCAAAACTTAAAACTCTTGGGGAGACTGCCAATGCAGTGATAATGAAAAAACTCCTTGTTGCTTACGATGCTATAAACAAGGATGATCTTTATTCGGGTATCGGACTGGGAAGGATCAATCTCGATAATATCAGGAAGATTATAAGGAAGAATCCTTCGAAAAATGTCATTAAGTACTGGGAGTTAAAACTCATTGGTTCCAAGAAGGATAAAAAAGACACTACTCCTGCACCGGAAAAGATCGACAAAAATGTACCCTTCCTGCTCAGGGAAAATGTTGTTAATGCTGAACAATCATACGAAATTGCAAAGTGCTGTAACCCTATCCCCGGCGATGAAGTGATTGGCTACCACTCGCCCGAAGGCTCAATAATCATTCACAAGCCCAAATGCCCTGTCGCCATAAGGATTATGTCAAACGAGGGTAACAGGATCATCGCTGTCAAATGGACTATACATAAACTCGTCTCCTTTCTCGCAAGGATAAGTATGACCGGTATTGACAGGATAGGCCTTGTTAATGATATAACTACAATTATTTCCGAAGAGCTCAAGGTGAACATGACTAATATAAATATCTCAGTTAAGAACGGGATATTCGAAGGAACCATTGATTTATATGTTCATCACACAAAAGACCTGAATAACCTGATTCTTAAAATCTCAAACATCAAAGGCATTGATAATGTTAAGCGTGTAGAGGATTTTTCTTAACAATTTTTATCAGGTAATAATCGTTTAAATTCCCCGGAAATTGTATATTTTTGTTATTATTTTAAAATAGTCCAAATATGCTTAGTGATGATACAAGAGTAACAGTAAAGAAAATCTTCACTGAATATCTTGAAAAAAAGGGCCACAGGAAAACTCCTGAAAGATATGCAATACTGGATGAGATTTACTCAAGACCCGGGCATTTCGACATAGAATCGCTCTATATCTTCATGAAGAACAAAAACTACAGGGTGAGCAGGGCGACACTATACAACACGATCGAATTACTCCTCGACTGTAACCTTGTGATCAAACACCAGTTTGGTAAAAATATTGCACAGTTTGAGAGGGCATACCAGTGCGGACAGCACGATCATCTTATAGATGTTGAAACAGGTAAGGTTATAGAATTCTGCGACCCGCGGATTCATGAAATTATTAATACAGCAAGCGAACTTCATAACTTCACTCCACAGTATCATTCTCTGTATATCTACGGCTCACTGAAAGAAAAGGAATGAGCCGGATTTAAATATCAATTTTCTTTCCACGTTTCAGTATCCCGGTTACATATTGCTCCTGCAATAATCATGCAAAATAATAGCCTGATTAATTGATAAACATAAGCCTGAAATAGATCCTCCGACAATTATATTTAACTTGAACCGGCTATAATAAACAATATAACCACGGGAAATGAATCAGAATATTTTTCGTATATTGTTCAACCTATTTTGATTAGTAAGCTATTAGATAAAATGAGGATTGACATACTGTTAGGACTTCAGTGGGGCGACGAGGGAAAAGGGAAAATTGTTGATGCCTTAAGTCCTGTTTACGATGTAGTTGCCCGTTTCCAGGGCGGTCCGAATGCCGGACATTCACTTGAATTCAATAATGTAAAACACATACTTCATCTAATACCTTCAGGGATATTCCATGATGATAAATTAAACATTATAGGTAATGGTGTTGTAATCGATCCTTCGGTTTTCAGGAAAGAGACAGAGGAGCTGGGCTTTACCACAGAAGAGCTCGCCAGACGCCTTATTATCTCAACTCGTGCCAACCTCATCCTTCCAACTCACAGGATACTTGATGCCGCGTACGAATCGTATAAGGGTAAAACGAGAATCGGCTCAACACTTAAAGGTATCGGCCCGGCTTATACTGACAAGGTAAGCAGAAACGGGTTAAGGGTAGGTGACATACTGCGCGATGATTTTATTTCAGGATACAGGGAGCATGTTAACAGCCACCTGAAAATTTTACAAAACTATGACTTCAGCTTCGATCTGGAACAATATGAAGAAGGTTGGTTTGAGGGAATAGAGATGCTGAAAAAATTCCGTCTTGAAAGTACTGAGTACCTTGTAAATGAACTTGCAGGCAAAGGGAAAAAGATACTGGCTGAAGGTGCCCAGGGAACTATGCTGGATATAGATTTCGGATCATATCCCTACGTCACATCTTCAAATACAATAAGCGCCGGGGCATGCACCGGGCTGGGTATTTCACCCAGGATGACAGGAGAAGTATACGGTATTTTCAAGGCTTACTGCACAAGGGTGGGCAGCGGCCCTTTCCCAACGGAACTATGGGATGAAACAGGTAATGCATTAAGAGATGTGGGCCGTGAATTCGGATCAACAACGGGCCGGCCAAGAAGATGCGGTTGGCTCGACCTTCCCGCGCTTAAATATTCAATAATGATAAATGGTGTTACACAGCTTTTTATGACAAAAGCCGATGTAATGTCTTCTTTCCCGGCAATAAAGGTTTGTACCTCGTATATGATAGATGGCAGGGAAACAAACGAAATGCCATTCGCGTATGATTTACAGGCCAACCCTGTATATACTGAGCTGAAGGGATGGAACAGCGATATCTCCGGCATCAGAAATTATAATGATCTGCCTGACGCCCTTAAGAATTATATCAGATTCATTGAAAAAGAAACTGGCGTACCTGTCACAATGGTATCAGTTGGTCCCGACAGAAGTGAGACCATCTTTCGCAAAAAAAATAA
>DATFLA010000544.1:0-2663 GCA_035268305.1 Bacteroidales bacterium
CGATCAGCGGATAAGGCAAAACGGTCACAGGCTTACAGGGACTGATTTCTATTTTCTTGATAACCAGGGTGGACGATCGTATTACCTGGGGAGGATGGTATATCCTTCTCCGGATGGCAACACTCACGGGCTTTTCATTGAACTATACAGCGATGTTAACATTTTTGAACCAGGTTATTCGGCCCTTCTTCTTGATAAAAAGTTTCAGAATTATGCCGGCCTTAAAGATTATTCATTTGCCAAATATATCAATGGTAATATTGTTATTCGCAGCGGTGATTTTGCATACAATAAAAATGATGCAGAGTATGTTGAAAAAGTTATTGATTATAATATTTTTACCTCTGGCGGGTACAGGCATGTACTCTATAAAAATGGTAATGTAACAGTAATTATAAGCAGACCTGTAGTTAATTTCGGGGATGTCATAATTTCATTTGCCTACCTGTTTGCATTCATTCTGCTGTTATCCAATATTTTCAGCCTGGTATTGAGACGTCCACCCCTACGAACATTATTATTATTTAACTTCCGTCAGAAACTGCAGATATCCTATATCGGGATACTTATGTTTTCATTCATTTTAATAGGAATTGTTGTTGCATCTATCACAGTAAGCCAGTATAAGACAAAACATCTTGAGAATATTAAGGAAAAACTTAACTCGGTTTATCTCGAAATGGATACCAGGCTTGCAATGGAAGATCATCTTTCAGTTGACTGGCGGAATAGTAACTTCTCTTCCCTGGGTGATTTGCTTGTATATCTTTCGAATATATTCAACACAGACATAAACCTTTACGATCTTAATGGATTTCTTATTTCCACATCTCGTCCTGAGATCTATAACAGGGACCTCACAAGTACACGAATGAACAATATGGCCTATATTAACATGGCTTACCTGAACAAGAGTGAATACTATCACAAGGAGAAGATTGGGAACCTCGAATACCTTTCGGCCTATGTGCCTTTTTTCAATACCCACGGTAAGGTACTGGCCTACCTCAATCTGCCTTATTTCAGGATGCAGAGCGTACTGGCAAAAGAGATATCAAACCTTATAGTGGCTTTTATTAATTTCACCCTGTTACTTGTTGTTATTACAATGACTCTCGCTGTTTTTATTAGCGGAAGGCTTACAGCACCACTGTCTGTATTAAGTGAGAGACTGGCTTCCGTGGGTGTGGGAAAAAAGAGCGAGCACCTGTCATATATGGGAAATGATGAGATAGGTGAGCTTGTGCAGCAATACAACAGGATGGTGGATGAGATTGAGGAGAGTGCCCAGAAACTGACTAACTCGGAAAGAGAGTATGCATGGAGGGAAATGGCCAAGCAAATTGCCCACGAGATTAAGAATCCCCTTACACCCATGAAGCTGAATGTACAACAGCTACAGAAATCGTGGAACGATAAGGTACCCGGTTTTGAAAAAAAACTGGAGAAATTTACAAGGAACCAGATAGAATATATTGATAACCTGTCATCTATAGCTTCTGCCTTTTCCTCATTTGCCAAAATGCCCGGAACTCATGCCTCGGAGGTAAATCTTATTGAACAGGTAAAAACATCTCTTGAACTCTTCAAGAATACTGCAAATATTACTTTCAGACTGAAGTGGCCTCACGAAACCAAGGTAATAGTGTTCGCAGACAGGGAACAGCTTAACGGCGTCTTCTCCAACCTTATCAAGAACGCAATACAATCAATACCACCCGATCGTGACGGCATAATTAAAATCGGGCTTGATGTGTACAGCGATAAAGTTGTTGTAGCAGTGTCAGACAACGGTTCTGGTGTGTCTGACGACCTGAAGGATAAAATGTTTACCCCTAACTTCACAACAAAATCTTCAGGAATGGGTCTTGGGTTGTCCATTGTAAGGAAATATATTGAAAATTCGGGGGGCAGGATATGGTTTGAATCAGAAATAGAGAAGGGGACAACCTTTTTTGTTGAACTGCCGCTTAAATATACTGTTGAAAAACCATGATAAGTATTCGCTTCCTGTTGGTACTTTAAAGAGTTAATATTTAGGAAAATTCAATTTAATACTTATATTAGCAGTTCTGATACACGACTGATGACGGGCACTCATTTGAGTCATAACAAGAGACTTATAACCAGTCTGCTAATGCTTATTGGCTTTGGTGGTACCGTTGCCTTTTCCCAGAAAGACATCTCAGGTAATATAAATCAGCCGAAGTCCCATGTAGTTGCAGTTGGAGCCGACAGGGTAACTGTTGATGATATAACAGGTTTCTATGCCAACGATACTATATTGCTGATACAGATGCAGGGTGTAAAGGTTCTTACTGATCTCAATACCTTTGGAAGTCCGGATAGTTACTATGGGGCTCCAGGAGCACATGAGTTTTTAATCATACAGTCAGTAAATTCAGGTACAAAGGAGATAGTATTCAGGAACAATATCATAAATTCTTACGATCCGCTCGGTAATATTCAGATAATAAGAGCCCCTTATTACAACAGCGTAAATATAACAGGGAAACTGTTTTGTGATCCCTGGGATTCAACATCGGCAACGGGGGGTGTAATTGTTCTTATGGTCGGTCATAAGCTTATGCTTAATGCCGATATTGATGTATCAGGCCTGGGTTTCGCCGGAGGGAAAGATACAATAGGAACCGGTACCTGTG
>DATFLA010000545.1:0-5322 GCA_035268305.1 Bacteroidales bacterium
GTAAATGGGATATGGGATTTATGGATATGCAGACACATGCCTATAACAGCACTATCGAAGACCTGAGCAGCCTGCCTTCCGAAAACTTCGGGATATTCCGTATGCGTCGGCAGGTGATCAATGAAAACACCTATATAGGTGGTATAGTGACTTCACGGGTTGGTATGAACGGGTCATATAATACTGCATACGGAGTTGATGGCATCTTTAAAGTGGCAGCTAATGATTATATTAATGTGAAGCTGGCCCAGGTAATGACTGATACATCGGAGAATAAAATGATGTCGCTCAATCCAGCCAAACTGTTTGTAAGCTGGAACAGGTTTAACCAGAAGGGTCTCAACTACGGACTGACGTACTCAAGGAACGGCCGGGATTTTGACCCGGGAATAGGTTTCCAGATGCGTACTAATTATACACACTATCATGCCAGTCTCGGTTATGGATGGATATTTGGTGAGTCGTCAGCTCTGGAAAGCCAGGAGATAAACGCACGGTTCAGTATGTATACTGATAATACCGACGGATCTGCTCAGACAATTCAGACGACAGCAGGTTATAATTTTAAATTTAAATCAGGCTATAACGGAGTATTGTCATTAAATCATCAGTTTGAAAATGTGGCTGATACTTTCAGTTTCTCAGACGATTGTTATGTGGCTCCGGGTAAATATACTTTCAATGAACTGGAAGTACACCTCAATTCTTCCAATTCTAACAGGTTCGTAGTCGGTCTTGATGGTAATGCTGGCACCTTTTATGACGGAACCCGGTTAACCATAGGAGGTGACCCGTCCTGGAATGTCGGACCCGGACTGCAGCTGGGGCTGAAGTATGAACATAACTTTCTGAAATTTAATGACCGTAACCAGTCATTCAGCGGTGGAATAGCAGGTTTTAAAGCTATGTTAATGTTCACGACGAAAATGTCACTAAGTACTTTTGTACAATATAATACTGCAGAAAATACTGTTCTTACAAATGTCCGGTTCAGGTATAATCCAAGCGAAGGGAATGACCTTTATATTGTGTTTAACGAAGGGAGGAATACATTCAGACCCATTGCCGAACCGCGTCTGCCTGTGTTCAATAACCGGCTTTTTCTCATAAAGTATACATACACTTTTACGTTATAAATCCTGATCTGTGCCACGGGCGCAATTGCTGATTGATTTGCCTCCGGCCCGGGTATACCCTGTTGCGGACTCTTAAGAATGCTTATCTTTACACATTGAGAGAAATTTTAATTTTATAACCCTTAAATAAATTAAGTATGGCAATAATTATTATAGGTATTATCCTTGTTATTCTTGGTTTTGTCGCAGCAAAAACAGATGATCCTAGGATAAGACATTATAAGACACTTCTAACGGCAATAGGCGCTATAGTAGTGATCCTGGGAGTATCGTCTGCATGCGTCGTGCAGGTTGAACCCGGTGAAGTAGGAGTACAAAAGCTCTTTGGAAAGGTAAATAAGAATATTCTTGAGAGCGGGCTTAATGTTGTTAATCCTTTTGTGAAGGTTGTAATGTTCGACACACGGACTGAAAACTATACTATGTCGGGTGTGAATGACGAAGGTGTCAAACAGGGAGACGATGCCATACGTGTATTGTCGGCCGACGGGCTGGAAGTTGTAATAGATCTTACAGTTCTTTACAAGGTGGTTCCTTCCGAAGCACCAAGAATACTTGAGCAGGTAGGTACCAATTACCGTAATGTTCTTGTCCGCCCGATATGCCGGACAAGAATCAGGGACAATGCTGTTTATTATGATGCTGTTGCTCTCTTTTCCACAAAAAGGGATGAGTTCCAATCCAGGATCTTTACATCCATAGAAGCTGACTTTAAGGAGAGGGGCCTTATGCTGGAGCAGCTTTTAATCAGGAATATCACTCTTCCCGAATCTGTCAGAACAACTATTGAATCGAAGATAAACGCTGAACAGGAAGCTCAGAAAATGACATTCGTTTTACAAAAAGAACGCCAGGAAGCCGAACGAAAAAGGGTGGAAGCTCAGGGTATTGCTGATTACCAGAAGATACTTTCCACTGGTCTCAGCGACAGACTGCTGCAGTATGAAATGATAAAAGCCGTTTCTTCTTCACCAAATGCAAAGATTATTCTCATGACAAACGGAAAGGGACTTCCCCTTATGATCGACGGGAAATAAACATCTCAAAGATAGCAGTTCGCAATTTTATTATTCTGACATGTAACCAAATAACTCTGTTATACGTCATATAATTGTTAGTTACAACCTATCCGGGGAAGCGGGCATATTATTTATGTTGTCTGACTTAAAACGGGAAAAATGAAAAAGATAATTGCTGCTGCAATTCTGATTGCTATTGCTGCCTTAAATAATCTATCCGGACAGGTTCCCCATGTTAAAAGCATAACACGAATACCCGATTCTGTTCTCCATGTCCTTGAAAAAAAACTTGCTGAAGAAATCCCGGTGTTGATGGACGAAGCCGGTATCCCTGGTAGCGCAGTGGCGCTTATCGGCAGGGATGGAATACTTTGGCACAGGGAATATGGTTATGCGAGCCGGTTAAAAAACAGGAAGGTAACTGAAAAAACTCTTTTCTGCCTTATGTCATGCTCTAAAAGCATCACTGCCCTGGGAGTACTGACAGCTGTGAGGGAAGGTATCCTGGATCCCAATGAACCGGTTTCAACATATGTACCCGGACTGAATTTTAAATCAAGGTTCGAAGAGTCACCGGAAGACAGTATCACTCTGCGGTTGCTTTTAAGTCACAGGGCCGGATTCGAAAATGATGTTAACTGCGGAGAATTTGGCAACCGTCCTCATCAAATAGATGAGTATATAAACAAGATAACCGGAGTATGGATGAATTTCCCTGTAGGGTACCAGCCCTACTATTCAAATATCGGCTTCGAACTGGCCGGATACATCCTTGAACAAAAGGCCGGCATACCTTTCAGTGAATACATGGATAAGAAAGTGTTTGGTCCTCTTGGTATGGATCACTCAACATACGACCAGGAAAGAATAAAGACAATAACAGACAGAGCAAACGGAAGCTGGTCCCGTGAAGCTGATAAGAACTCAGAACCTCCTGCATACATTCCAATGCTTGCATGTGGCGGTGCATATTCCAACCTTGAGGATATGGCCCGCTATATTCAGTTTCATCTGGGTTCTCTGATTCCGGAAGGAGAACTGACAGGTGATTTCGGCATGAATCTTATGCACTCCCTCGCTTTCCCTGCTAACGGACAGCAGGGAGGTTATACCACAGGGATGGAACGCTATCCTTTAGGAGATACTTATTACCTGTTCCAGGAAGGGGGAGGCTACGGCTTTGAATCGGCAATTATTATATATCCCGACTTGAACCTTGGACTTGTTTTGCTCACGAATTCATGCTGGACAAGGTTAAACGGATCAACAATGGCAGGCTTAATAAATGGTATTATTGGTACTTCATGTAAGGCAGATAAAACAGAGATGTCTGGTAATCAAACCGGGTCATATAAGGAGAAGGCAGTTTATGATCCGGCTTTAGAAGATATATACGGTATATACGATACGGATAAGAAGATTTTCAGGAGGGGAGACTCGGTCTTTTTTGAAACAGGCGGCAAAGATAATCCCCTGCGGTTTTACTCTGACAGTACAGAAATTTTTGCGGTGTACGGATCAGGCATGAGGATAAGATTTCTTCCTAAACTTGCAGGCAGTCCGGGTAATATACAGATTATAAATCTCAATACCGGCACTGCAGCTTATGCTTTCTTTAATAAGCCGCTTCCCGAATATGACAGATCAGGTTCTGGAAAGACTGTATGGAAGTCACTCCCGGGGAGATATAATCTTTATATTGACGGTCTATACAGGGGACGCTTCCTTGTTAAGATGGACAATGGGTATCTTACTGTCAATGGGAGCCGGTGCCATGAATTCCACCCGGGTATGTTCTTCAATTGCGAAGGATCTGTCTTTGATTTTACCGGTTCTGTACCTGTAATTGCAGGATTCAGCCTGACTAAACAGATGGAAGATGCCCGGGAGTGACCAGGGAAGTAAACAAACAAGTATATTAATTTTTACCTTGTTCCCAATGGTGTTATTATTTATGACTCCTTACTTACAAACTCCCTGCCTGACTCAGATCGGTCAGGAGGGGTTGCGGACGGGCATTGTTGTTAAATCATAATATTGACACCCTTTTATTCCTCAGAGCTGTCATTATTATCAAATTTAACGAACTGCAGAGGCTTCCTGAAGAAATTTGTTCTGTAAGCACCATAAAGCACTCCAACAGTCAGCCAGCTGATTCCGGCTATCTTGGCTTTGATGCCAAGGCTCAGGAAGAGATACAGGCAGACGGAAAAACCCAGCAAGGGCACAATAAAATTCGTAAATTTCTTTTTCTCATTGCGCAGGAAATAAAGGGCGAATGACGAGGCGTTGACACCCATAAATGCAATCAGGGCTCCGAAATTGAGCAACTGTGCTCCAAGAGGGTAAGTAAGAAGGAATGCACCAACAAGAACTATTATACCTATTAATATTATATTATTTGACGGAACGTGTGTGCGGCTGTTTATATGTGCGAAGAATTTTTTCGGTATTGCATTATCACGGCCCATACCGTAAAGAAGACGACTGGCTCCCAGCAGAGCACCTGATCCGGATCCTATTGTTGCAACCAGCAATGCGAAGTTAACAACATGAAAGAGCCACTGACCTCCGGCTTTCCCTGCCACATATACAAAGGCAGTATCCTGGTCGGGGAATTTGGTTCCCGGCCATACCATCTGTGCAAAATAGACCTGTATTGAAGCAAGGATACCTGTTATCAGGCAGACAAGTACAGTTGCAAGCAGTATATTGCGTCGCGGGTTGCGAACCTCTTCCGATAAAGTCGATATCCCGTCAAACCCGATGTATGTCAGTACAGCCAGTGATGCTCCGGCAGAAACAGATGAAAAAGAGAATGTCTTCGGGTTATAGAAAGGACGTGTCCAGTCTGCGGCAGATGCAGGAGGATTGATTAACAGGTAACGAACTGCTGCTCCCAGGAAGAGAACAATCACGACACCAAGTCCTGTTGCAATTATTGTGTTTGTCCTTGAACTCGATTCGATACCCCTTAGATTCATCCCTGTGAAAAGAAGTGCAAAGAATACGGCATATACAGGAAAAGGTATCTCAGGGATAAGGTTCATCGCAGCCTTGCTTATCCATATTACACATATTATCGGGTTCATTACATAATCAAAGATCATTCCCCATCCGACAAAATATCCAAGTGCCGGATGAATCTCCCTGCTTACATAGGTGTA
>DATFLA010000546.1:0-5177 GCA_035268305.1 Bacteroidales bacterium
TTCGTATTTCTATTTACATACTGGCAGGATTGGTATTGGCCGGATTCATCCAATACGTAGTAGGAAATAAGCATTAAGCTGAAAGCAGTAATATTAATTAACTTTAAGCCATGAAAAGTAAATATGTAAATAATAATTGTAAAATAAGTAAACGCGATTTCATCAAACAGTCTTTTGCATTATCGGCAGGACTGGTATGCTTCCCCGGCAGCCTGGCTGCTTCAGGGTTGCCAGCCGGATCGGAAAGCATATATAAAAAGGTCGCAATGTACCAGGAAGAAACCGCACGCGGCATTATGTGCAGGATTTGTCCTAATGAATGTGTCCTGAAAGAGGGAGAACTGAGTAAATGCAATAACCGCAAGGTCCATAATTCAAAATTATATACCCTGGCATATGGAAATCCATGTTCGGTAGCTGTGGACCCTGTCGAGAAAAAACCATTATACCATTTCTATCCCGGATCGAGAGCCTTTTCAATAGCGACTGCAGGTTGTAACCTGGTCTGTCTTAATTGCCAGAACTGGGCCATCTCACAGACAAGCCCGGATAAGACAAGAAATATCGACCTGTTACCTGAAAAAGTAGTTGCTGAATGTGCCGGTAACAAGTGCAAGTCGATTGCATATACATACACTGAACCGGTTACCTTTTACGAATATGTATTCGAAACTGCTACCCTGGCCCGTAAAGCAGGGATTAAGAATATAATGAAATCTAACGGGTATATTAATCCCGAACCGCTTAAAAAACTCTGTACTGTAATTGATGCTGCAAATATTGACCTGAAAGCATTCACTGAATCAATATACCTCAAGCTTACCGGTGGAAAGCTTCAGCCTGTGCTTGATGCTCTCAAAGTCTACCGCGACAATGGAGTATGGCTTGAAATAACTAACCTTCTTGTCCCCACATGGACGGACAAACCGGATGATATAGCCGCAATGTGTAAATGGCTTGGGGAAAACGGGTTTAAAAACACACCAATCCATTTTGACAGGTTTTATCCGTTATATAAACTCGAACAATTGGCTCCCACTCCTGTTGAAGTACTTGATAACGCCGTAAAAATTGCTAAAGGAGAAGGTCTGAATTATATTTACACCGGCAATGTACCGGGGAATGAGATATCAGATACTGTCTGCCCTTCATGTCACAATGTAGTTGTGGGCCGGCAGGGCTACAGGATAACAAAATATAATATCACTGCTGGCAAATGCAATAACTGCGGCCATAAAATAGATGGTATCTGGAACTGATACAAAGATACTATGGAAACAAATTAACAGACCGATGATATGAAAAAATCTGAAGCCAGAGAGAGAATAGAAAAGTTGCGCTCCGAAATAGAAAAACATAATTACAATTATTACGTGCTCAACCAGCCCCTGATTTCTGATTTTGAGTTTGATATACTGTTAAATGAACTTGCAACCCTCGAAAGGAAATATCCCGAGTATCAGTCGGCCGATTCCCCCACAAAACATGTCGGGAGTGATCTCACAAAAGAATTTATGCAATATGAGCACAGGTATCCTATGCTTTCACTTGGAAATACATATAACGAAGAAGAACTGAGGGATTTTGACAACAGGATAAAAAAAACGGTGACCGGTCCTTTGGAATATGTTTGCGAGCTGAAGTTCGATGGAGCATCAATAAGTATTACTTATCGCAATGGAAATTTATTCAGGGCACTGACAAGAGGCGACGGAAATTCCGGTGATGATGTTACCTTAAATGTCAGAACAATTAAAAACATACCTCACTCTGTAAATAAAGCCGGGATACCCGATGAATTTGTTATAAGGGGTGAGATACTCATGCCCAGGGCTGTGTTCGACAGCCTGAACGATGAGCGGATTAAAACCGGATCATCCCCTTTTGCCAATCCTCGTAATGCTGCTGCGGGAACACTTAAAATTTTGGATCCCAGGATTGTCGCTTCACGATCTCTTGAATGCATGGTATATTTCCTGCTTACGGAAAATCTGCCTCACGAAACTCATTATGAGAACCTGCGTGCTGCATCAGACTGGGGCTTTTATGTCCCCGAGAGTATCAGGCTCTGTCATAATATTGATGATGTAATGGCTTTTATAAACCACTGGAACACTGAAAGGAAAAACCTTCCATACGACATTGACGGTGTGGTGATCAAGGTAAATTCCCTGGCAATGCAGAAAGCTCTAGGATTCACAGCCAAGTCGCCCAGATGGGCCATAGCATACAAATTCAAGGCAGAACAGGTTCTTACAAAGCTTCTCTCAGTAGCTTTCCAGGTAGGCAGAACAGGGAGTGTCACTCCTGTCGCTAATCTCGAACCCATATTTCTATCCGGTTCTACAGTCAAAAGAGCCACTCTCCATAATGAGGACCAGATCAATCTTCTTGATTTGCATATAAATGATATGGTTTTTGTTGAAAAGGGTGGTGAGATTATTCCGAAAATTGTTGGCGTTGACCATTCATACAGGAACAGAGATAGCAAAAAAGTTGTATTTATAACTAACTGTCCTGAATGTGGCACACCACTTGTCAGAAATGATGGTGAAGCAAATCATTATTGCCCGAATTACCTCCATTGTCCCCCCCAGATAAAAGGAAGAATTGAGCATTTCATAGGAAGAAAAGCAATGGATATTGACGGACTGGGAGAAGAGACAATAGACCTTCTGTTCAACAATGAACTTATCAGAAACTTCTCCGACTTATATGATCTCACGGAGGATCAGCTCATTCCGCTTGAGAGAATGGGTGCCAAATCGGCTTCAAATATAATGAAGAGTATAAGGAATTCCATAAACACTCCATATCACAGGGTACTCTTTGCCCTGGGAATAAGGCATGTAGGAGAAACGGTGGCAAGGACTATTGCATCAAAGTTCAGAAACATTGATGATTTGATAAATGCTGATGAAGAACAGATAAAAGGGATCCATGAGATAGGACCCAAAATTGCAGGAAGTATAATTAATTACTTTGCCGACACTGAGAACCTGGAGATAATCGAAAAACTAAGACAAAAAGGACTGATATTCTCAGCAGAAGAAGAGGATACAAAAACAGGAAACAGCCTGGAAGGTAAGTCTGTAGTCATTTCCGGAGTATTCTCCAGGCACAGCAGGGAGGAATACAAAGAAATCATTAAAAAGAACGGAGGGAAAAACTCCTCCTCAGTTTCAGGTAATACATCTTTCATACTCGCCGGTGAGAACATGGGACAGTCTAAAAGAGATAAAGCCAATAATCTCGGGATAAAAATAATAACAGAAGATGAATTCCTGAGCATTATTGGAGAGGAATAACCCAACACGCTGTAATATTTGCAGAGACCCGTTAATATTTAAGCAAAAAACTCTTAGGTTTGTAGTATGGAAATATTTCAAAGTATCAGGTTAAAAGTAGGTAAGCTTTTGCTTGCCAGAAAGACATCCTCATTAAAGAGGAGAAAATACTATTCAAATATTTCCATGGTCAGAAAGATAGGTATCGTATGGGATGCTTCAAAACCTGTCGAATTCGGGATCCTTTCCCGGTTTCACCAAAAAATGCATAATAGAGGCATAGATGTAATGATACTGGGATATTACCCGGAAAAAGAACTGCCCGACCGTTATACAGCGCAAAGATACCTGTCGGTGATACGGAGCACTGAACTCAGCTATTTCTATATCCCTGTA
The DNA here is from genome assembly GCA_035268305.1 of Bacteroidales bacterium. GTDB lineage: Bacteria > Bacteroidota > Bacteroidia > Bacteroidales > VadinHA17 > LD21. The sequence goes on from DATFLA010000546.1 coordinate 3,684, forward strand.
TCCAGGGATGCAACGGACTTCATAGCAGAAAGATTTGATGTTCTGATAGATATTAATTCCGGAAGTGTTTTCCCCCTCCAATATATTCTCGAGATGTCACAAGCCGGTTTCAAGGTCGGATTGTACAAATCGTCCGAAAATGATTCTCCTTTCGATATGATGATGGATATAAAGTCGCCGGTAGATATAGAGAGTTACCTGAATGACGTGGTCGAATATCTCGAAATGATAAATTCTGAGAAAAGTAAAATAGTATAATTAATCTTCAGATGAAAAAATTCAGAGGTACGGGTGTTGCAATTGTAACACCTTTTAAAAATGATTTTAGTATTGATTTTGCTGCCCTGGGCAGAGTCATAAACCATGTTATAGAGGGTGGTGTCAACTATATAGTTGCCATGGGCACAACAGGTGAACCTGCCACTCTTTCGAGAGATGAGAAGAAGGCACTCATTGCCTATGTAGTTGAAGTAATTGATAAACGTGTTCCGCTTGTTGCAGGATTAGGTGGAAATAATACACAGGAGGTAATAAATTCGGTACGACAATCAAATTTATCAGGAATTGATGGCATACTTTCTGTGGCTCCATATTATAATAAACCAACACAGAAAGGTCTTTTTCAACACTTTAAGGCAATTGCCACAAGCAGTCCCTTACCTGTTATCATGTATAATGTCCCTGGAAGAACTTCTTGTAATATTTCGGCTGAGACATGTCTTGAGCTGGCTCATGCCTGCGAAAACATTGTTGCTGTCAAGGAAGCTTCGGGTGACCTGGCCCAGATAATGAAAATTGTTAAGGGAAAGCCAGAGAATTTCAGTGTAATATCAGGAGATGATATGCTTTCAATACCTGTAATAGCAGCAGGTGGTACAGGGACTATTTCAGTACTTGCCAATGCCTTTCCCGGACAGACAACTGAAATGGTTAGTATGGCTCTGAAAGGAAATTTCAAAGCTGCCAGGGAGATACAATTCCGTTTAATAGAAATGATAGAATTGCTCTTTACTGAAGGTAACCCGGGAGGCGTAAAGGCTATGCTCAATATACTCAACATATGCCAGAACAATCTTCGCCTTCCTCTGGTTCCTGTGGGCAGAAGCGTCTATGCAAGGATCCAGAAGTCTATTGAAGAGGTAAACAAGGGCTGATCAGACATTAGCCCTTGCACCCTGAGAGTCTCCTCCCTGCAATCGTCCATGACAATTTTTATATTTCTTACCGCTACCGCACGGACAGGGATCATTTCGTCCTACTTTTTTATCTACACGAACAGGCTGTGGTTTCTTGTCAGGATCCTGTCCCCCTCCTCCGCCGGTTGAACTGTACTGGGAGAAATCGCTCCTGGATGTTTTCAGCTTACTCATGTCGACCTGCTTTCTTCTCTGTGCCTCTTTCACCTGGTCGGGGTCCTGTGTCGGTATATGTCCCTTCATGAGAGTACTGACTACATCCTTATTCACTTTATTAAGCATTGTCTTGAACAGCTCG
>DATFLA010000547.1:0-4211 GCA_035268305.1 Bacteroidales bacterium
TCGATATACCATCTGACAGCTTTTTTCTGATCATCGGGCATATTATTTACGAGATATATTACACTGTTCCTTTCGAAATAAGCCTTCCTGTCCTTATCAGCTATATTTTTAACTCCGGGCCATAGTGCATAATCCTTCATCTTATCTATAGATTCCGGTCCTGTGGCTGCACTTAAAGGACATGCTGCAGAGAATAACTCGGGATGGTGAAGGGCATATATGAATGTTCCTTCTCCGCCCATGGATAATCCGGCCACTGCCCTGAAGCGCTTCTCTCCCTTAACCCTGTAGGTCTTTTCAATAAAAGGCATGAATTCCTGGAAGAAAAAATCTTCATAGCGCCATTGCCCGGCCGGATCATTTACGTATCCCCTGTGTATCGTATTTGCATCCGGCATAACAATTACCATTGGTGTGGCATAGCCTGAAGAAATTGCTTCATCAGCTATCCTGAGTACTTCGCCGAACTGTATCCATCCTGTCTGATCATCTCCGTATCCGTGAAGAAGATAAAGGATCGGATAACTCCTTTGTGATGTTTCATAATCGGGAGGCAGGTATACCGCATATTTCCTGTCCATTTTGAGTATCTTACTCGTCATCGACAGGTTATCGAAGACCTTGCCTGTCTGAGCCATCAGGCAAGATGCTAAAGAAAGAATTAAAATACTTGCCGAAATTCTTTTCATCTGTAATGATTTTATAAATTAGTTAAGGTGTTTGTTTACTACCTGACAAGGTATTATAAATTATCCGGATAAAAAACCCCGGTAAGTAAAGACGTCAAACATTAATGCTTAACATATGTTAAAAACATACAGCTAAATATCGCTGATCAGGAAAGAATAATGTAAAACCGGGTTTACAGGTTGAAAGTGATAATTTCTTTTTGGGATCCGGAATGCGTATAATTGTATTATAAACATAAATCACATGAAGGTACAGTTGTTTAATATTGCAAATTTCAAAGTCGACGGCGGAGCTATGTTCGGTGTGGTACCAAAGGTTCTGTGGTCGCGTAACTACCCGTCCGATGAAAATAACCTGATAGTTCTTTCTTTACGTTCCCTTGTTGTCGAAACCGGAGGACATGTAATACTTATAGATACAGGCTGGGGAGATAAGCAGGATGAGAAATTTTTCAGTCATGTGTACCTTCATGGAGGTGAAGGCCTTGTAGAGGGTCTTGGAAACAGGGGTTATGCTCCTGAAGACATAACTGATGTTTTTCTTACCCATCTCCATGCCGACCATTGCGGTGGTGCAGTTTACATGAACAGTGAAACAGGAGCATATGAGATGACTTTCCCCGGCGCCACCCATCATATAAGCCGTACTCAATGGGAGTGGGCGGTGGCTAATAATCCCAGGGAAGCAGATTCCTTCCTGGAGGAAAATATTCTGCCGATCGGACAAAGCGGCCATCTGAACCTTATAGATGATGACGATGAAGAATTATTCCCCGGTTTTTCCGTGATGATGTGCTACGGGCATACACCGGGACTAATGATACCTGTAATTAATACCGGTAATAAAACGATTGTTTATACAGGGGACCTGGTTCCTACTACATCACATCTGCCTCTTATTTGGAATATGAGTTATGATATAGAATCACTTAAGACCATTGCTGAAAAGGAACGATTGCTGAATAAGGCTTATGAAAACAATTACTTTCTTGTTTTTCAGCATGATGAATCTGTGGAGTGTTGCGACCTTCAGCTTACACCTAAAGGGATCAGGGCAAAAGACAAATATTCTTTTTCAGACCTTTTCTGAAAATCCTCCAGAGAGTCCAAAACCGTCTTAGACTGATCTTGGTTTAGATCAGGTTGAAGCAGGCTTCCCAGTCTTCTTCCCGCATAAATTGTTAGGGTATTTCAATAAAGATACCTGTCATTTTATTTATTCCGTTTGTATAATTCTTATTACCTTTGATATAGGGATATTTAGATATTTTTATATATATCTCTGATTTATCATCATTTAATAAAAAACCGATCATGGCAAAATTTATTTATGAGAAACCGTTTCAGGTACAGAAGGATACTACTGTTTACAGGAAGCTTGCATCCGATTATGTTAAGATTGTCGACCAGGGAGGCCGTAAAGTATTGAAAGTCGATCCGGCAGCACTGGAGCTTCTTGCGAGGGAAGCTGTGGCAGATGTCTCTTTTTTCCTGAGAACGGCTCATCTCGAAAAGTTAGCCGGGATTCTTGATGACCCGGAGGCTACTGACAATGACCGTTTTGTTGCATACATGATGTTGCGCAATACCGTTGTTTCGTCCGGTGGTGATCTGCCATGGTGCCAGGATACAGGTACGGCAATTGTTATTGGTAAGAAAGGAGAGGATGTATGGACAGGCAGTAATGATGCGGAAGCTCTTTCGAAAGGCATTTTCGATACATACAGGACAAGAAACCTGAGGTATTCCCAGGTCGTTCCTTATTCAATGTTTGAAGAAAAGAACACAGGAAGTAACCTTCCTGCACAGATAGATATCTATTCAACAGAAGGAAAGAAGTATGAGTTTCTTTTTGTCACAAAGGGAGGGGGCTCTGCCAACAAGACATTCCTTTACCAGCAGACTAAATCTTTGCTTAATGAGGAGTCATTAACAAAATTTGTAAAAGAAAAGATTCGCGATCTCGGGACTTCCGCCTGCCCTCCCTATCATCTTGCCCTTGTTATCGGAGGCACATCGGCAGAGGCTACACTGAAGGCAGTAAAGGAAGCTTCAACAGGTAATTATGATAATCTTCCTGTAAAGGGTAACGATAGCGGAAGAGCTTTCAGGGATCTGGAATGGGAGAAGAAAATTGAAAAGATTTGCCATGAATACGGCGTAGGTGCTCAGTTTGGCGGGAAATATTTCGTTCACGATGTAAGGGTGATAAGAATGCCGCGCCATGCTGCCTCATGTCCGGTCGGTCTTGGTGTTAGCTGCAGTGCCGACAGGAATATTAAAGCATATATAGATGAAAACGGGATTTTCCTTGAGCAACTGGAAAAGAACCCTGAAAAATTCATGCCGGCCAGAGCCCCCGAACTCGAAAAACCTGTGGAGATTAACCTCGACAGACCTATCACTGAGGTACTGGCAGACCTTACAAAATACCCTGTGAAAACCCGTCTTAGCCTGACAGGAACACTTATTGTCGCACGTGATATTGCACATGCAAGAATCAGGAAGATGCTTGAAGAAGGAAAGCCAATGCCGGATTATTTCAAGGACCATCCGATCTATTATGCCGGTCCTGCAAAAACACCTGAGGGAATGCCTTCAGGAAGTTTCGGACCTACCACTGCAGGAAGGATGGATATTTATGTCGATCAGTTCCAGAGCCTGGGAGGTTCACTTATTATGGTTGCAAAGGGCAACCGCAGCAAACAGGTGGTGCACGCCTGTAAAAAACATGGAGGGTTTTACCTTGGCTCAATAGGAGGTCCTGCAGCTATCCTGGCTGCCGATCATATTAAGTCTGTTGAAGTAGTAGATTTTGAAGAGCTTGGCATGGAAGCTGTTCGTAAAATAAGGGTAGAAAATATGCCGGCATTTATAATAACCGACGATAAGGGTAATGATTTTTTTGACGGGTATTGATAAATAAGGTTTTTGAAAATCCTTACCTTATTTCCTCAATATTGAATATGTTATGCCGGTTAAGTTCGAGCCAGTATCTTATTGTATATTTTCTTACGAGTTCCCAGTAGATATTGCTGTCGAGGCCATAAACATAGTTGATCTCCTTTAATTCACCCAGTATCTTTTTTGCCAGCTCCGGCTTAAGTGTTAGTCTTATTTTCCTGTCCATGTAGGTGAATTCGGCAGAAGGACCGGTAGGATCCTCATTATCAACAGTTAATAACCCGTGTCCCGGTGTCGCTCCTGTACTTACCTGCAGTCCGTCATTCATGCAACTCAGGGGCGGCACTGACCCGGCATGCGATAGAGCCCTGAATTCATCAACACCGGTATCAAAGTACTCCCTCGCCCGGATACCCATTTTTACTCCAATAATTGCAAAAACACCAAGATGCCTGTGAAGCTCATTTGCAATAACTCCCGATGTCCATTCATCTATCCCGTATTTGTTGATGATTGCTGTAACCGATGGCTCTATGTCGGTAAAGTAAAATGAGGGATTCACGGGGAATTCTTTTATTACCTGGTTCTTTGCGACAGTAAGCCCTGCAAGTATCTGAA
>DATFLA010000548.1:0-4342 GCA_035268305.1 Bacteroidales bacterium
TATTCTTACACTCTGAACCATAGCCATTAAATCCTGCCAGTTAATGGTTATTGATGTGGTATTTTCATCAAAGGCAGGCAGCTTAAAACGGCCTGATTCAAGTCTCTTATGGTATATTACAAGACCTGCGTATTCCATGTGCAGTATCTTCATCACATTCTGGTTGCGGTTTATAAAGATAAAAACACCTCCGTCACGGACATTCTGGTTCATCAGGGAGTTGACAACACCACTCAGGGTGTAAAAACTTTTTCGCATATCTACCGGAAGTGGATACAGATAATACTTCAGAGAGTTATGAAGATGGAACATGATCTCAGTCTAACAGGGAAACAAGTGAACGTAATCCGGAAAGGTCCAGATTTTGCTTTATCCGAAGAGTGGTCCCGTTAGGATAACATATCTCCAGGGGAGCGCTATTAGTCCCGCTGCCAAATGGTTGCTCCGCAGACATGTGTGCAGCTGATTTCTGGTTCTGGACTACCAGAGGGATAAACCGAAGTCCTTCTGATCCAACTCTAAGTTTCTTCTGCCAATTATAGAATGTTGATGGCGCTATGCCTTCATTGGAGCAAAAGCCCCTGACACTTAATCCCGATCCCTTCTGACGTTCCAGAAGTTCCGTGAACTTTGAATGATTTAACATTGGTTTTTAAGCCACAATATAATCGGCCCTTTACCTTAAAAAAATATGCGGTTCACCGAATGCTTACGATTGAGGGGATAATTTGTTGTTAGGGAGGGAGGAGGATTCGAACCTTAAATCCAGAATTCAGATTATAAATGTTTTACGAGTCATCATCTAATCCCGGACACCATTTGGTTCACCTAATAACAATGATACCTTTCTATAACAACGATTACAGCCTTGACCTGGCAGATATCCTGCTCGTAATTGGAAGGCTGCCCGCAAACTCAAGGAAACTCCAATAGAAATCCAATAATTTACTTGACAACATTGGAAAAAGTTAAACTGTCCTATCATTTTCTAAAGAATTTCAAAGAACTCCAACAAACTGGTACTGAAAATTAATTATTCCAAGATAGCCATGGGTCAGATTGCTGCATACCCGTGGTTCGCCGAATGCTTACATTCGGACGGTATTACCCTCTATAATAATCTCTCCGGGACATTAATAATAAAATGTTCAGGGATGAGAAAATATAACGCCTATCACACAATTCTTAAACAACTGGTAAAAAGAGGAACACTTCCTGGAAAATATCTTAATATGATTGACAGGTCAGTAATCTGGAGATGGAAGCAGGATTTTTCAGATAAGTACATTGGAACCGAACTGGGTAATATTGAAGTTCTCGAACAATTTATATCCAGGAGTGAATCAGAGAGGGTGATGAGAATTTACCTTAAAATTGCCAGTATGTTTTCAGGGATGCTCACCAGGTCAGCCACATTTCATTCTATTCTGAAACAAAACCTTAAGGAATTTGTAAGTATGTTGGTCAGGTAAGCCGGAGATATAGACCTGACCCTTGTTTTGAAATTATGTAAAATATCACGGTCTGTATATTATTACTGGAAAGATATTGTGTTAAAAGAATGCTCATCTTCCCCTCTGAAATTGTGTAGAAAAACATATCCCAATCAGCTTACGACATGGGAGACATCGACAATGCAAAAATTGCTTACAGACGAAAGGTTCAGGTATTGGCCTGTCTGTTCGGTTGCCTTTTATGCATTACGTGAAAAGATATTATCATGTTCTTTATCTGCCTGGTATCTTTACAATAAACGCCTTGGAATTATCAGATACAGTATTCAAAAAAAGAAGAAATATGAAACCGGTATTATTGCAGGCGGACCCAATGAAATATGGCATGCGGATATTACTATCGTGAAGACAAGAGATAATATCAAACATTATATTTACCTGCTTATGGATAATTTCTCACGATATATCCTGAGTTGGAGGATAGAGACCTATCTGTCAGCAAAGATCAGGGTTGAGACGATTCGTGAAGCGTACAGAAAGTTTACAAACGGAATGCAGCGCGTTCTGCTTACCACAGACGGGGGACCGGAGAACGATAATAACGAAATGAAGTCATTTGTCGGCAGCGGGGGTATCAGCATGAATCAGGTTATTGCCTTAAAGGATATTCCATTTTCGAATTCGGTTATTGAGGCCCAAAACAGGTTATTCAAATACAGATATCTGTTCAGGCAGGATTATAAAAACGGTGATGAGCTAAAGCATGTATTTGCTTCGGATGTTTCGGATTACAATAATATAAGGCCTCATATCTCTCTGGGAGGGTACACTCCGTCAGAAGCTCAGACAGGAACTATGGGAATAAAGGAGGTCTGGAAACTGCAGATCAGGGAAGCTGCGAAAGTGAGATTAGCGGCAAACAGAAATGAGCTATGTGAGATTTGCAGATAGCCACACGATTGACAACAGAGAAAGTCAATTTCAAGGTAAAAATAATTGAAGATCAGGATTGAGTTATAGTGAAAAAATGTGTAACTTGCTGTATATTATTATTTTTTGATAAATATGTTGCAATATTGCAACATATTATTCCAATTTTACCTTGCAAATAGCTCGGCTAAACTTAAAGCGATATAACAAGAAAAGCCCGGCAGCGCCGGGCTTTTATCTATTTATCAACTATACTAATTACCGGCTCCTTCACTTAAAAACTCAGAGATTGCCACATCTTTATATTTACTTCCCTTATAAACAGACACAATCTCAAATTTTAAAACATCGCCATTTTTTATTTCAAAATGAGCGTCCATATATTTCTTAAATCTTCTATTAATGAAGTATTTGCCTATATCAAAAGTTTGAAACTGCCATGTGTCTTTAAGCAAAACATAACAAATTGGTATGTTATTGTAATACACTTTAAGCATTTTCACTCTTGAGTTTGCCTGCCAAATCTTAATGGACTTACAATAACCATTAAATAAATTGCAGATACCGTAAAACTGATAAGCACCTGCATAAGATGTATTTTCGGGGAAATGAAAGGTAAATTCAAAGTAATCACCGGAACCCTTCTTTCCAATCCATGCAGTATTTAAGTCGTAATCATCAATATTCTTGATGGTATAAGTGATATTGCCTGAAGCATCCAATGCAGATGAAGCCTTAGCCTTTCCAATAGGCATAGACCAATTACCCCAAATTTCGCTAAATTTGTAAGCTTCAATACTTGGTTCATAGTTGTCATCCTGCTTATCAAACTGCTTTGCATAAATAGTATCAATGGATGCAATCTGACTAAAACAAGCAGCCTTCCCTCTAAGTATGATGAATGAAAAGCCTATCAATAAGAAAGTTCGTAACATATTCTTTAAAATTTTTATCGTTTAATTTTGTGGCAGTTTATATGGAGAGTGCCAAGTCCTAGTTATTTGAACTTTAAAATTCTTAACTCCATTCATTTGTTTGTTAAAATTTCGCCAATCATTTGGGGAGATCAATAAGCATCCCTTTGACACACCTCCACCTGCCCAACCACTTAGGTTAGAACGGTGAATAAAGATACCATTCAAGTAATATTTGCCATTATCAATCTGGTTTGGCAAATAAGGATTATCCCAATATGTAGGAACATTACCTCGGTCATTTAAAGTCCAATGTGAGTGTAGATTACCACTTTTCCCTGCCTCGTCATAGTTAGCATCATAGATTCCATCAGCCACAACCCCATACTTACTTGGATCTGAACTCATGGTATATCCTGTATAACTTTTCACATCGTCGGCACCCTTAGGCCCATAGACTGTAACATCTGCTGTTTTAGCTCCTTTACCATCTATATAACCATTATTATGTTTTCCATCATACCCCTTATCTCCCTTCTCTTTGCTACCTAATTTCTCATCGACGCTACCACTAAAAGTTACAACAGCTTCAGTCCCTTGCAAAACCACTTCTTTTCCCTTACTATCTTTTACACCTGTGTGATACTCAGGTTCATCTCTCCAATTCCATGTTGGATCACTTATTCCATTTTTAGAATAGTAAAACCACTCCATTCCATTCGGATCGACTAACAACATTGGATTGTCTGCAACATAATTATACGGTGTCCAATTTTGATATTGTTCTGCCAATGGGTCAATAGAGTGCCAACGAGCTATTGCAGGGTCATAGAACCGGGCTCCGTAATCATACCATCCAAGTGAACTACCATCTAGATTTACATCTTGAAGCTCTTTACCATTATATAGGTACTTATTTGCACTTAGGCACTCTTTTTCGCTGTATATTAATTCGTTACGCATACTTCAGACTAGACTTTTTCCGGATTGACGCTTCTAAATCAAAGATAACTTTTTTATTTTCAAGTGAAAGAGTTTTCAATT
>DATFLA010000549.1:0-6232 GCA_035268305.1 Bacteroidales bacterium
CGCCCATCATAAGAATTGTGGCCTCTTTATTACCCTGAAGGAGTATTTTAACCATAGCACCGTGAAATGGCATATTACCCGACTTCATTACAATGGAGTTATGAAGGGTGAGCATCATCTTTTTAAGGTAGCCGAAATAACCGAATTCCGGCCTGTTAGGTATTGCACCGACAAAAATATCATTCTCATTATCTTCATAAAAGACTGTAGAATAAGCTGCCAGCCCGTCTAATGCAGTCCCGGGTACTCCATAAATAAACAGCGCATCGGGTTTACGTCGCAGGTCGCTGTCGTCGGCAAGCTGGAACAGGTTACACATTGAGAAGCCAAGTTCGAAGAACTGTGTATGGAAATATACCATGATGATGAGCTTGCCTACCTTTGCCGGGTAGCAAAGCCATTCTTCCGGGTCAAGGTCAACAAGATCGATGGGGTTCTGTGTTATTTTTTTGAAATGCCCTGTACGCTTGTTCATAGGCTGCTGTATAACAAGCGGTGGATATATAAGCATCTGTCTTATAACAGGCAGAGCATTTAGTTTCTTATATTTTTCGCTTTTGTATCCTATGTTCTTGGGCAAAGAGATGACAGCCATCTCGGCCCCCGCGGGTATCTGCCTGTAAACAGTGGGATGAGTCCCTGTTATATTTTCCTGGATATGCCTGTATACCGTCCTTATAAGGTGTGTCAGTTGTTCAATTGTCTCATTAAATGTCCGGTAAGGCCTTTTGTCAAGCCTGTCACCCTCAGAGTCATTGATGATAAACCTGTCGAAGTGGCGCCAGAAATCATAAAGATACTCAACAAAACTATTGAGGTTATCCGTATTTTCGAGGAAAGGAACCGACCTGTCAAAAATATGCGGTACAAGATTACTCTCATATTTAACAAGGTAGGTAAGTGTTTTTACAAGGTCGTCAACAGATTCCTTTGTATTATCACACTCACTGAAGATACACAGCAAAGGAGAGTTTTTTAATTTCAGCTTTTCAAGGCAGAGATCAAGCACTAACCTGAACTTATCACTTGCCAGCAGCTCTTCCGGGGTCTCACACATTCTGTCGCGTATGTTAAGGACAGCTTTGTTTTCTATTATTCTTAATGTACTTCTTTGCATTATAATTTTTAACAATTTTGGCAAAAATATGACAATATTTAATTGACCATAAGCATTTACTTAATTATTTTTGTGAAGATAATATTTTTTGATTTAAGTCCCGATTTATGGCAAAGGAATTTGACCTGTTTGAAATACTGCCGGAAGATAAGATTCCCGAAAAAGGCAAGATTCTTATTTCGGAACCATTCCTGCCGGATGCATTTTTTAACCGTAGCATAATTTATCTTACTGATCATTCACCCCAGGGATCAGTGGGATTTATTCTCAACAAAAAGCTTGATCTGAAGATAAGTACAGCTGTTGAAGGTTTTGAGGGCCTTGACGAGTTTCTGAACATGGGCGGACCTGTAGCTCCGGATACACTTCATTATATTCACAGCGTTGGAAATGAAATACCAAACAGTGTTGAGGTAAGCAGTAATATTTTCTGGGGAGGCGATATAGAGACTATCCGCAGCCTTATCGGGAAAGGACAGATAGATAGTACTCAGATACGTTTTTTTCTTGGTTACTCAGGATGGTCAGCCGGACAACTGGAGCGTGAGCTGCAGGAAAACTCATGGGTGATTGCCAGGGTAAATCCCGAAGTGGTAATGAATAACAGGGGAGAAGATGCATGGAAGAAGGTCCTGAGAAGTTTTAAAAACAAATACCGGATGTGGGCCGAATTTCCCGATTCTCCGGAAATGAATTAAACATGAAGTATCTTAAAAATAAGTTCCTTTAACAGGTCACCCTGGTCTGTTCCCGGATCACCATAGCCTTTGGATTTCAGATCGTAGGTACGAAGCAGGCTGATTATCTTTATAGTCTTCGACACATTATACTTTGACGCAGCAAGTTCATATTCCTTCACAAAGAATGGATTAATCCGTAATGCTGCTGCTACATTGTTTTTAGATTTATCTGTAAGATAATGATATGTAAGAAGCTTTGTGAAGAATCCGAACAATGAAGCTAACGTGAGGGTGATAGGGTTGTCTTTTGTATTGGCGGCAAAATGATGGACTATCATATTGGACTTGAACACATTTTTTTCACCGATAGCTTTCTGGAGTTCGAAATTATTATAATCCTTGCTTATACCTATATTCTTTTCTATAAGAGTTGTAGTAATAACGGGATTATCTGCAGGGAGTGTTATTAAAAGTTTATCAAGTTCATTAACTATCTTGTGCAGGTCTGTTCCAAGATATTCAGTAAGCATAGCACTTGCGTTCGGATCTGTCTTTATTCCTTTCGACATCAGGTATCTCTCAATCCAGCCAGGAATAAGGTAATCCCTAATTTTGGGCGACTCAAAATATGCATCATGCTTATCAAGCATCTTGTAGAGCTTTGTCCTTTTATCTATAGTCTTGTACTTATAACAGAATACAAGGATAGTCGACATAAGAGGTTTTTCGAGATAAATGACAAGATCTTCAAGTTTCCTCAGAGTCTGGGCCTCCTTGACAATAATAACCTGGTGTGTGGACATCATCGGGAACCTCCTGGCCGTATCTATTACAGCAGGAATACTTGTGTCATCACCGTATAATATAATCTGGTTAAATGATTTGTCTGCCTCTGGCAGAACCTTCTCTTCTATATAATCAGATATTAGATCAATATAATAAGTCTCATCACCGGCAAGAAAATATACAGGCTTGAATATTCGGTTCTTAAGATCGGCTATGATTTCTTCGTAGGTAACAGCCATTATCAGAATCTTAGGTGTTTTACCGATACCCCGTTCTCTTTTATCTCTGTCAGCGACTCTATCCCTATTTTCAGGTGCATCTCCACATAATCATTTGTGACTTTCTGATCACTTGCTTCAGTCTTTATACCGGTTGAAATCATGGGTTGGTCGGATACAAGCAATAAGGCTCCTGTTGGAATTTCATTAGCAAATCCGACAGTAAATATCGTGGCAGTTTCCATATCCACCGCCATCGCCCTTGTCTTGACAAGGTATTTCTTAAACCTTTCATCAAATTCCCAGACTCTCCTGTTTGTGGTATATACAGTGCCGGTCCAGTATTCTCTTTTAAGGCGTGTTATTGTCGCAGAGATGGCACTTTGCAATTTAAAAGCAGGCAGGGCCGGTACTTCTATGGGAAGGTAATCGTTACTGGTTCCGTCGCTTCTTATTGCTGCAATGGGAAGTATCAGGTCGCCCAATGCATTCTTTTTCTTAATGGCTCCGCACTTTCCCAGGAAAAGAACGGCAGCCGGACCTACAGCACTGAGAAGGTCCATTATGGTTGCTGCATTAGGGCTCCCCATTCCGAAATTTATTATTGTGACCCCGTCGGCCGTTGCACTTGGCATATTTTTGTTCAGACCTTCAACAGGAACATCATTCCATTTAGCAAAAAGTTCCACGTAATACTGGAAATTGGTCAGCAGAAAATACGAGCCGAAACTATTAAGCGATTTTCCGGTGTACCGTGGCAACCAGTTATTAACAATTTCTTCTTTGGTTTTCATATTATAATTTCAGATTATTTTTATCTCAATATATTTGTAAAGAGAAGAATATATTATTATACTTTTCAACCGTATGTTTCCGGTTATTTCAAGGTATTGACCGTGGTCCGTTCCCTTCTATGCTTATTGAGGGACCCACCCGCGGAATTTCCTGACGAATACCGGTTTAAATAAATGAACGGTGAATTGTTTAATTTCTGTATTCAGGGTTCAAAAATACAAAACTAAGTTGAAAGAGTTAAATCTGCCTCAATATTCATTTAAAATAACAGGGAAGGAAGGAAATGAAACTATCCTTGACCCCGTGAGGAAAAAATTTGTCAGGTTGACTCCGGAGGAATGGGTTAGGCAGAATTTCATCCAGTACCTTATCAATGCCGGGAGCTATCCGCCCGGTCTTATTGGGGTTGAGGTGATGTTCAGGCTGAATAAACTTAAAAGGAGGGTGGATATACTTGTACACAACAGGAAGGGAAAGCCGGTGATGATCGTGGAATGCAAAGCTCCGGAAGTGAAGATTGATGATAAGGTGTTTGAACAGATAGTTACATATAATATGGGATACAGGGTTGCTTATATTGTTGTAACTAATGGTTTGGTCCATTATGCCTGCCGGGTATTTCCTGAGGAAAAAAGATTTGAATTTCTGAATTATATTCCATTGTACGAGGATATTTCGCATTGATACTTAGATGATAAACGTTACATGTGCAATCATACGGAATGAAGACAACAAGGTTCTTGTTGTTCAGAGGGATGAGAATACCGATCATCCTTTTAAGTGGGAGTTTCCCGGCGGTAAGATATCCGGCGACGAAACGGAAGAGCAATGTATTGTGAGGGAAATAATGGAAGAGCTGTCGATGGAAATAATTATTTGCAGCAGGTTGCAGGATGTTGTTCATGATTATGGAAATAAAAAGATACGTCTTATTCCCTTTGTGTGTGATACACTCGATGAAGTGCCGTTTCTCACCGGACACCTTGCATATAAATGGCTCGATCCTTTATCCCTGTCTCAGACTGATTTTTCGGAGGCAGATGTATTTGTAGCAAATGATTATACCAGGAACTACTTAACCGGTGATGCCAGAGAACCGGCGTTTATAGATGAAAGCCGGGAAGAATTAATTGCCGATTCAGCCTTACAGGAGATGATCAATAGCTTAATGAGTAGTAATGAAGCCAAATGGATCGCCGCTTCCGCATTTGAGAATGAGGTTGTCCTTCAGAAACTTATTGAGTATTCCTTCTCCGGTGATAAGAAACTTGCTTTTCGAGCTTCCTGGATTGTTTCAAAGGCGTTTGACAGCTATCCTGCCGTCATAACTCCTTATCTTGGCCGTATAACAGACAGCCTTGGTGTCATCGGGAATGAAAGTGTTACCAGGTCATTCCTAAGAATACTATCAATGATCGATATGAATGATCTCAGCAGTGACCACCAGGGTTTCCTGGCTGACTATTGTTTCAGGTTGCTGGGGTCTGCCTTTTCAGCTATTGCTGTCAAAGCATATTCTATGGAGATATTGTACAGGCTTACAGTCATATACCCTGAACTTGGTATAGAACTTGCTGCTTCAATACGCAATATCATGGATGAAGGTTCAGCCGGCATCAAAGCCAGGGGCAGGATTATTCTTAAAAAGCTGGCGGAGTTACCTTTATAGCCAGTATCCATTCAGCCATTATCTTAAGAACCTCAGGAGAAAATGTCTCTTCTATCCCGGTATATTCCGAAGGAAGCCCTGTCTTGCAATGCTGAAACAAATGGTTAAGCCCTGGTAACATTTTTGTTTCAACTTTCATATTTCCCGATGATTCAAGGGCCTTTTTTATTGCCGGCAGGTTTTGTTTTGCATTCACCTGGAGGTCCTTATCCCCGTCGAGTGCAAGTACCGGGCATTTTACCTTTTTCCAGAAAGCGGCAGGGTTGGTAGTTATAAAATACCTGAACCAGGTATATGTATTTGCCCCGAAGGTAGCTTTGAGCTCATTAACAGCTTTATTTGTTTTTTCTGAAGATAGTTTCTGTTTCCCGAGGAGCTCCCTGTAGGTTGCAAGTATCTTTTCCTCCGCCAACTTGTTGTCTTTTTCTTTTTTCAGAATGCTGTACAGTTTCTTATTAATATCTGTACCTTCCCTTATCTTTTTTTCACTTTCACCCATAAGCCTTCCGATATCCTGCGCCTGTTCAAGGATGATCTTTTCCCCGTTGATACCTGGACCTGCCAGCGAGATAATAAAGGCTACCGAGTCATTTTCCGATGCTACAATAGGAGCAATGAGACCACCTTCACTATGGCCGATCAGTCCAATCCTGCTGTGGTTGATAAGCGGCTGTCTTTCGAGATATTCCCAGGCTGCCTCTGCGTCTGTTGCAAGATCGGCTGAAGTGGCATTGCTATAATTACCCTGTGATTTTCCGACACCCCTGTCATCATATCGCAGCACTACTATACCATGACGTGTCAGATAGTCAGCAATAACGAGGAAAGGTTTATGACCCAATAGCTCTTCATTTCTGTTTTGCGGACCCGAGCCTGTTATCAGTATTACGGCCGGGAAAGGGCCTTTGCCTTCAGGAACAGTGAGAGTTCCGGCAAGCTTAATATTAAATTTATGATTTATGAATGT
>DATFLA010000550.1:0-3418 GCA_035268305.1 Bacteroidales bacterium
GGGAACGATGAAGTGACCTGGTCCATATCTATTTCGAGCCCTGTCAGGAACATAAGGAATATGAAACCTGAAAGAGCAAGAAACTCGAGGATTTTCATACTTCCTTCATCAGTGCCGACAAGGAGAAACCTACCCGCAACATAGCCGAGAAGAATCTCAACTATAACAGATGGGACCTTCTTGATCCTAAGTACTGAAAGTCCCATTGGAATGATCCATGCCAGTCCTGTTACGATCAGTAGCGGAAGATAATTAAAATCGAGGGATATGCTTAGGAGTGGTCCCATGCAGTAGGTCAGGCTTGATTGGTGTTATGCAATATAGTAATTTTTATTTTATCCCGGTATAGAGAGAAAAATGTCTGTTTCACAGAACTTCAAAAACAATTAAAGCCATGCTTTTTATATTTAATCAGAAAAGACTTGATACAGACCAGACTTCTTACTCAAACATCACTTTATTTATTGTACCTTTTTTGTTAAAATAGTTGACTGTTGTAGCAATTTGGCAAGTATCAGTATAACAGTGCTATAGCCTGAAAGATGATAAATAGAATATGAGTTACAGGTATTTTTTTCCTTTATTGATATTGCAGTAATTGTAACAATAGTTATTTTTGCTGACATTTTTGTCAAACATTTACGTCAATAGTGCCTGTAAAAGATTGCCAGACAGAGAAACTTATTATCGACACTGCTGCAAGAGTTTTTTTTGCGGAAGGCCGGATTAATGCAACAATACAGGATATAGCTGATTCAGCTGGTCTGAGTCGCACGCTTATCCATTATTATTTCAGGTCGAAGAAGTCACTTGTCGATGCAGTGGTTAGGACAACTATAACGGAATTTAAAAGCAATGGCGATAAGATACTTGCTTCATCTGCCCCTTTCAGGGAAAAAACAGAGAGGTTTATTGATGATTTTCTTAAGAACCAGGGCAGGTATCCGTACCTGGAGGCTTTTATCACCACAAGAAAGATAAAAGAGGGTTCAGATTCGAAATCAATGACGGTACATCAAAAGAAAGTGTCAGAACCAATGAAGTCATACCTTCAGGAGATTAAGGATGAGATGAACAAAGGAACAATCCCTGAAAGTAATCCTGTCCATTTCCTTATGAATATGTTTTCTCTGATGGCATATCCGGTATTAATGAAGCAAATGTATAAAGGTATGCTGGGTGTCAGCGATGAGGAGTATTCTTCAATATTAAATGAAAGGAAGAAGTTGATAATTAATATGATATTCCCTAAGATGTAAGATTAAAATACTAAAAAGAAAGACAAATTAATTTATGATAACAATGAAGAAGGTATTATTTATGATTGGTGTTGCATCTGTACTTTTGATTTCCTGCAGCCAAAACAAGCAGGGTAATAGGATGAGAGGTGATGATGCCAGGGAGTATTCAGTAATAACCGTTGCTCCAAGGTCGGTTACGATTCACCAGGATTTTCCGGCTACAATGGAAGGTCAGCGTGTTATTGAGATCAGGCCGATGATTAATGGTTACCTGCAGGATATTTATGTGAATGAAGGTGATCAGGTCAAAAAGGGACAATTATTGTTCAGGATCAATAATCCGCAGTATGAGCAGAATGTTATCACGGCAAAGGCAAAAATCAACAGTGCAAATGCTGATGTTAATTCCGCAACTCTTGAAGTTGAAAAGATCAGGCCTCTTGTCGATAAGGGAATAGTCAGTACTTACAGGTTAAAATCTGCAGAACTTATCCTGGAAACAAAGAAAGCTGTACTGGAACAGGCTAAGGCTGAATTGTCGAATGCAGAGACCAATCTTGGCTATACTGTCATAAGGAGTCCTGAAGATGGTATGATAGGTACAATACCCTATAAAAATGGTGCACTTGTAGGCAGCACCAGTGCCCAGGCTCTTACAACCTTATCTGATATCAGGAATGTCTTTGCATACTTTTCAAGGAATGAAAAACAACTGCTTGATATGCTGGCAGGAGCTACGGGTAATACACCTGAAGAAAAGATAAGTCATCTTCCTGAAGCAACACTTGTTCTGGCAAATGACAATGAATACCCGGAAAAAGGGAAAGTTGAACTGGCTAGTGGACTTATATCCACACAGACAGGTTCAGCAACTTTTAAGGCTGTTTTTCCAAACAGGTCGGGACTGATAAGGAGTGGTTCAAGTGCGACAGTAAGGTTACCCGAGATGCTCGATAGTGTTTATGTTATTCCTCAGAGTGCATCATATGAATTACAGAATAAGAGTTTTGTTTATACAGTTGGCAAGGATAACAAGGTTACTGCTATAACTTTTACTTCTCTTCCAAGTGATGACGGTAAATACTATTATGTTACAAGTGGTCTTAAAAGTGGTGATAAAGTTGTTGTTGAAGGCATAAGCTCGTTGCGCACCGG
This sequence comes from Bacteroidales bacterium, assembly GCA_035268305.1. GTDB lineage: Bacteria > Bacteroidota > Bacteroidia > Bacteroidales > VadinHA17 > LD21. The sequence continues at coordinate 2,397 of DATFLA010000550.1, forward strand.
GGTTCAGATAATCCCTAAGGAAGAAAATATCTTAAGTTATAATAGTCCGGAAAAATAGATTTAAACTTTATTTAAATATGTTTAAAAGATTTATAGAACGGCCTGTTCTCAGTACGGTTATTTCAATCATTATTACGATGCTAGGTGTACTGGGTCTGGTTGAACTGCCTATAGAGCAGTACCCTAATATAGCGCCACCTACTGTCAGAGTATCAGCTAATTATGCCGGAGCCAATGCCGATGTGGTTTTGAAGAGTGTAATTATTCCTCTTGAAGAGCAAATTAATGGTGTTGAAGGAATGACCTACATGACTTCAAGTGCAACAAATGATGGGGGAGGATCGATAAATGTTTTTTTCAAGGTTGGGACTGATCCCAATATGGCTGCCGTTGAAGTACAGAACAGGGTTTCTTCAGCTGCGGGTATACTTCCTGCTGAGGTTACCCGGGCAGGTGTTTCGGTGCGTAAACAACAGAGCGGGATGCTTCTTATCACTGCCATTTACAGTGATAATCCTGCATATGATCAGATCTTTCTTCAAAACTATGCAGATATTAATATAATACCAAAGCTAAAAAGGGTTAATGGTGTGGGAGGTGCCAGTGCATTTGGAAGCATGACCTATTCAATGCGCATATGGCTGAAGCCTGATGTGATGGCAGTGTATGGTATTACAGCCGAAGATATTACTTCAGCCCTGAATGATCAGAGTATTGAAGCCGCACCAGGCAGTTTTGGAGAAAATGGCGACCAGAGTTTTCAGTATGTCATCAGGTATACAGGTAAGCTCAGGACAGCTGAAGAATTTGGTAATATAATAGTCAGATCGGAGGGTAATGGTAAGTTCCTTAGACTAAAGGATGTTGCAAGGGTTGAACTTGGAGCACAGGACTATTCATCAAATATGCTTGTTAACGGAAAACCTACCACCAATGTGGCGGTAAGTCAGACTCCCGGTTCAAATGCCAGGGAGGTAATCAAAGAATCGTTAAAGGTGATGGATGAATGTGCAAAGGACTTC
>DATFLA010000551.1:0-3616 GCA_035268305.1 Bacteroidales bacterium
TGTCTCCGTCATTCCTTTCCGTGTTCAGAAAATATATCCCTGCTCTTAAAAACAAATTCCAGGGAATGCCTCCACCCGGAGAGATGAAAAAAACAGTGTCAATTGCCGAGCACTTTCCAAACAGCATCCTGTATATACCCGTTGGACTGTACTACCTCTTTCTTTCATTGAAGTACCACAGTCTCACCCTGCCATCATCTGCCAATCCCAATATAGAAACAGGCGGATTTATGGGAGAATCAAAATCGGGTGTTCTGAACCAGGTAGGAGAAGACCAGCAGAAATGGGTAGCTGAGTTTGTGACTCTTCACCGTGAAGATACTGAGCCTGAAAAAGACGCGGAAAAAGCCCTGTCGCTCATGTCGGCCCGGAACCTTGAATTTCCTGTTGTAGCAAAACCTGATATAGGCTGGAACGGTTATGGTGTCCGTTTTGTACAGGATGGTGACAATCTTCTCCAGTACATAAACCAGTTCCCGAAGAATGAAAACATGATGATTCAGCGACCTGTACAATATGATGGTGAGGCAGGCATCTTCTATGTAAGGATACCTGGAGAGAAAGAAGGAAAGGTTATTTCAGTCACACTGCGTTATTTCCCTTTCGTTACAGGAGATGGCAAATCGACACTGAAAGAACTTATTCAAACGGATGAACGAACAAAACTGCGTTCTCATTTCTATCTTGGCGGACGTTCGGAGCATGTAGGTTTCAGCCAGGAGGAACTCAATAATATACCCGGGGTCGGGGAACTTGTCAGGCTTTCATTTATCGGCAGCCTGAGAGTCGGCGGTCTGTACCGCGATGCCAGTAATATCATCTCCCCCGAATTAAGCCGCCGCTTTGACGATATAGCCAGAAGCATGCCGGAGTTCTATTTTGGCCGTTTTGATGTGAGATTTGAATCGATTGAGCTTCTGGCTCGCGGAGAGAATTTATCTATCATCGAGATTAACGGCGCAGGAGCTGAAGCCATACAGGCCTGGGATCCCAGCGTTAAGATGGGAAAACTGTACAGGGCCTTCTTCAAATCATACGCACTTGTGTTCAGGATAGGAGCTCTCAACAGGGCCAGGGGATTCAAGCCCATGACATTAAAAGATTTTATCAGGGCAGTGAGGCATCAGAATCGACTGATTGAGCAATATCCTCCGGCAGGTTAATCTTTTTTTTAGTACTTTTATATGGATTACAGATTAAACCATGCCTGCTCAAACGAAAGAAAATAAAGCCCTCTTCATTCTCAATCCCGATGCAGGAGTACAACCTGTGAACTTTATTCTTTCAAAAGAACTTGAAAGACGGAAAAAAGAACTTACCTGCTTCAAGTCCTTAAATATCAATGATACCGGGACATTCATAGAGGAGCACCTCGATAACCACGATGTCTTTGTGGCTGCCGGAGGAGACGGAACGGTACATACCGTAGCTTCAAGACTCGTTGGAGGAGAAAAGATACTGGGTGTTCTTCCACTTGGTTCCGGTAACGGCTTTGCAAAGGAATTCGGTTTTAACCTTAACCTTCGGTCTTTACTTTCCGATATTAAAAGAGCCGACTCCCTGAAAATTGATGTTATTGAGGTGAATGAAAAACTATGCCTTAATGTTGCCGGAATAGGCCTCGACAGCTTTGTTGCCCATTCTTTCCATACACTTAAGCTGAGGGGATTCCTTCCATATGTATGGCTGACCCTTAAGACTTTCCTGCGGCTTCGCCCCTTCAATGTAATAATCACTCTCGGTGATGAAGAACCATTTTCAGAAGAGCTGTATGTACTGACAATAGCCAACACACGACAGTTTGGCAACAATGCTTACATAGCGCCCGAAGCAAAGCCCAATGACGGAATAATAGATATAGTACTTATACGTCCTTTCCCAAAAATACTTGGTCCACTGTTTATAATAAGATTGTTTACGAAAAGAATAAACAGGTCGAAATATGTTATACACATTAAAACGGATAAGGAGATAACCGTTCAAACAGATGAAACACGTTTTCATATTGACGGGGAACCCCTGAAGATTTCAGGAAAGGTTGTGATAAAAGTTAAGAAAGAGGTTCTTAAAGTTCTGAAAACAAGCCGTAACAGGATACGCCATAATGATAATATCTAATAAACTAATCGTTTGATAAATTTTATTTGCACATGAAAAAACTATTATTTCTTTTTCTGTTGTTCGCAGTAACGCGGGCCTTCGGACAAAACCAGGAGATCAACCTGATACCCAAGCCGGTAGAAATGCACCAGGCGGAGGGTACACTTGATCTTGCCTCCTCAAGTACTATCGGGTATAATAACAAAGACGCTGCGGCTTCAGCAGATATGCTTGCCGCAAAAATCAATAAAGCCACGGGTTATTCCCTGAAGGCTGAGAAAGGCAATTCAGCAACTATCCAGTTTAACCTGAATAAGAAAGCCGACGACCAGCTTGGCAGGGAAGGTTATACCCTGGTTGCAGATACAAAAGGTGTTACAATAACAGCCAATGAGACTGCCGGACTCTTCTATGGCATGCAGACACTGCTCCAGCTTTTACCTCCACAGATAGAAAGTCCATCACCTGTAAATATAAAATGGACCATCCCTGCAGTCAGCATAACCGACTATCCGAGATTCGGATGGAGGGGCCTTATGCTTGATGTCAGCCGTAACTTCTTCACAAAGGATGAAGTTGAACAGTATATCGACCAGCTGTCGAGATATAAAATGAACACCTTTCACTGGCACCTTACCGACGACAATGGATGGAGAATAGAGATCAAGTCGTTGCCAAAACTTACTACTGTCGGTGCCTGGAGAGTACATCGCGTCGGACATTTCGGTGACAGGGCCGCTCCAAAGCCGGGTGAAAAAGCTACCGACGGCGGTTTCTATACACAGGATGATGTAAGAGAGATTATACAGTATGCCAAAGACAGGCATGTAACAATTGTTCCTGAAGTAGATGTTCCGGGCCACAGCATGGCAGCCATTGCTTCATACCCGGAGCTGAGCTGTTCGAAAGACACCTCAACAAAAGTGAACCCCGGATCATCATTCTCGGAATGGTTCAACGATGGTACTTTCAAAATGAGAATAGACAATACTCTCAACCCTTCCGATGAAAAGGTATATGAGTTTCTCGATAAGGTGTTCACTGAACTTGCTGCTCTATTCCCTGGTCAGTACATTCATGTTGGCGGGGATGAATGCTATAAGGGCTTCTGGATGAAAGATCCGGGTTGCCAGGCTCTTATGAAAAAAGAAAATATGAAGAGTCCTGAGGAACTCCAGTCATATTTTATGAAAAGAGTTGAAACGATTCTTAAAAGCAAAGGCAAAAAGCTTATAGGCTGGGATGAGATACTCGAAGGAGGCCTCGCACCCGAAGCTACCGTAATGAGCTGGAGAGGCATCAAAGGAGGTATACAGGCTGCAAAAATGGGTCACGATGTTGTTATGACCCCGACAACATATGCTTACCTCGACTACCAGCAGGGAGAACGGACAGTGGAACCATTGATGTATGCTTCATTACGTATGGAAAAATGCTACAGCTTCAATCCTGTTCCCGAAGGTGTTGATCCTAAATATATACTCGGCGGACAGGGTAACCTGTGGACAGAACAGGT
>DATFLA010000552.1:0-5210 GCA_035268305.1 Bacteroidales bacterium
CAGGATGAGCCTTGGAAGGCTTGCTGAGGTTCACCATATGGATAACGAAGAGCCTGAACCTGAGGTAAAGGTAAGAAAGCTTCCTGATAAAAAGGATATCTATATTAATAACCTCTCTTACCAGTACGAGGGTCCTCACTCTCCGTATGCACTTAAGGATGTGGATCTTTTCATTGAGGAAAATAAAATTACCGCTATTGTCGGTACAAGCGGTAGTGGAAAAACAACCCTTCTTAAACTTCTTCTGGGCTTTTACAATCCTGTAACGGGCGAGATACTTGTAGGTGATACTCGGTTGGCAAACCTCAGCCTTAAAGTTTGGAGAGAAAAAGTCGGAGCGGTAATGCAGGATGGATTCCTGTTCCCTGCCACGATAGCATCGAATATTGCTCCGGGGGCGGAGGAGATTAACGAGGATAAAATGATGGGTGCAGTTGAGATTGCCAATATAAGGGGGTTTATAGAATCACTGCCACTCGGATATAACACCAAAATAGGTGCAAACGGACATGGCCTGAGTGAAGGACAAAAGCAAAGACTGCTTATTTCACGTGTGGTCTACAAGAACCCTGATATTATTATTTTCGATGAAGCAACAAATTCTCTAGATGCAAATAATGAAAAGGTAATTGTGGAGAATCTGACAGGTTTCTTTGAAGGGAAGACAGTGATAATTGTGGCTCATCGCCTTAGCACAGTGAGGAATGCCGATAAAATTGTTGTACTTGATAATGGAAGGGTTGTTGAGACAGGAAACCATGAGTCGCTTATTGAGAAGAGAGGTGCTTACTTTAACCTTGTAAAAAACCAGCTGGAACTGGGAAACTGATTTACTGATGAAAGAACAGAAACCGGAGATCATATATTCCGATCCTGTAAAGGATATTATGGGTAACCCGCCCAGTAAGATAGTAAGGTGGGGGACCTCTATAATCTTTATTGTTTTTGTGCTTTTCATTTTCTTCTCATGGATAATACGATATCCCGATACAATACCGGCTCCTGTTGAGATTACAACAACCAATCCGCCTGTTCCGCTTGTATCAAAAATTACAGGACATATTCAGTTTTTATATGTACATGAAAGGGAAAAAGTATCTGCCGGACAACTTGTTGGCGTTATGGAAACTACAGCATCAGTAGACGAAATAGACCGTCTGAAAAACACAATAGATACAATAGGCGATCCTGAAAAGCTTGTGTATAAGGACCTTCCTTTTTTTGCAAATCTTGGCGAGCTGCAGACGTACTACTCTTCCTTCCTTACCACGCTTGCTGATCTGAGAAATTATGACAGGAATGATTTCTACGGAAATAAAATTGAAGCTACAAAAGTGGAGATACAGGCTATACGGAGCTACATAAACAGGCTTGTTGTTAAAGAAAAACTATATGCTGAGAATCAGAAGCTGGAGGCCAGAAAGTACGGTCGTGATTCCTCTCTTTTTGCAAACAATGTGATACCGCAGAGCCAGCTTGAGGATTCACACCAGTCGCTTATACGTAATAATATAGATCTTCAACAGGCAAGGCTTGATCATGCTTCAAAGGCAATCGAACTTTCTGAAAAGCAACAGACCCTTAACGATTACATCATAAACAGGAACGAGGAACGGGAAAAGCTTGTTGCTCTTGTCGTGGAATCTTTTCTTAATCTGAAAGCCCGGATAAATATATGGGAGAATAATTACCTGCTTGTTTCACCTATTGACGGAGTTGTCACTTTTACAAAGTTCTGGAGTACCAATCAGGCTGTTGTAAAGGATGAAGCTGTTATAAATATTGTACCTCTTGATCCGGGGGATTATGTAGGAAGGATAACACTTAAGATGCAGCGTTCCGGAAAAGTTAAGCCTGGCCAGCTGGTTAATATAAAACTGAGCGGTTATCCCTATCTCGACTATGGTATGGTACGCGGTATTGTAAAATCTATATCAATGGTCCCGAGCGGAGATTCATATATTGTGGAGATAGCTCTGCCAAACGGGCTTACTACATTATATGGGAAAAAGCTCGATTTTACTCAGAATATGCAGGGAATTGCAGAGATTATAACTGATGATCTGCGGCTTATACAGAAGATAATCAATCCGTTTAAATACCTGATATCAAAGAACAAAAGACAGAAATAACTTATTTACCTGAATAAGGTTCATAATCATCATCATCAGATATTGCCGGACCTTCTGAATTATCCCGGTTTTTTCCGGCTGTTGTATTTGTCTTTTTTTTCATGAACCTGGTATATAATCTGAAAGCAAGTACTGCAGCTACCAGGGCAATAACAAAGATATGTGATTTATCCATGGTTAATTTTATATTTTGTATTTGTGTTTCAGCCTTGATGATGCCAATATAATTCAAATATAATTATTCTGCTTAACATCTTAAATCACACAGGTGAAAATGTAAATAACTGCTTAAATACGATTGTTTATGGAAGACGGGCATTAGCTTATTATCTGATTCTCACATTTATTTATGCCAAAACTTTGAGTTTTATTAAATATTTCAATATTTTCGTACTCTGAAAATTCCATGAAATGCCATGGTGCAGATTACTGATAAAGAGCTGAATTATAAAAGGATTGATTATGACCAGTAAAAATCCGGATGACTCTGTTCGTGATGAACAATTCGGGGCTGAAAAAAAAGCTGCCGGAACTGAGAATGCCAACAAAGCAGAAAATGCAGAAGAAAACAGCGAATTAAACGATGCAGTTGAAAATTCAGAGGAGAATGATGAAGTCGTTGACGCTGATGCAGTAAAAGAAGAGGACATTGCCTCTGAATCCGACAGTGATAACAATCCGGAGGATGAGCCTCCTGGGACCACTGAATCCGGAGGAGAATCAGACGATAACGAAGCCTCAGAAAATATTGAATCAGGTGATGCCGGTGATGCTGAGAAGATTCCGGGGGAACCGGATAAGGAGCAGGCAGAAAAAGAAGATGTTACTTTCGGAGCTGAAGATGGAAAAGAGATGAAGGAAGAGCCTGTTGCTGACGTGGATAAAACCAAAGAGACAGATAAGGAAGAAGATAAAGGGGCCACAGATACCTCCGGCGATGAGGAGCCGGACAAAGATACGGAAGATGAAGACGCTGACCAGGAAGCCGCTGAACTGCCTCCTGTCGATTACTCTGGCTACAGTAAACATGAGCTTATAGAAACCCTTGGACTTCTGATCGATAACAGACCTCCGGCTGAGATAAAAAATGATGTTGACAGGTTAAAAGTATTATTCTACAGGAAACTTAAGGTGGAAGCCGATGAAAGAAGGGCAAAGTTTCTGCAGGAAGGTGGGAAAATAGAAGATTACAGGGTCTGGGTTGATCCTGATGAAGCCAGGGTTAAAGACCTACTCGACAGGTACAGGGAGAAGAAAACAGATTTTACACGCGTCCAGGAAGCTGAAAAATACGAGAATCTTAAAAAGAAATACGAAATAATTGACAAGATAAAAGATCTTGTCAACAGGGAAGAATCAATAAATAAAACATTCCATGACTTCAGGGCACTTCAGAATGACTGGCATTCAGTCGGGGTTGTCCCACAGTCGTCGCTTAAAGACCTTTGGGAGAACTATCACCATAGTGTTGAGATATTCTACGACTATATTAAGATTAACAAGGAACTTCGCGACCTTGATCTTAAGAAAAACCTGGAATCAAAAGTCAGTCTCTGCGAAAAAGCTGAGGAACTTCTCCTGGAACCAAATCCTGTAAATGCTTTCAGAGCACTGCAGGACTATCATAACCAGTGGAGAGAAATCGGTCCTGTGCCCGCTGAATCGAAAAATGAGATTTGGGAGCGATTCAAGGAAGCAACCTCAAAGATCAATAAAAGACATCACGAGTACTTTGAAAAGCAGAAAGATGATCAGAAAAAGAACCTTGATGCCAAGATTGCTCTTTGTGAAGAAGTTGAAGCCATTAATGAACTTGCCCTTACAAACTTTAAAGACTTTGATGAAAATGCAGAAAAGGTTATTAAACTTCAGAAGATATGGCGGACAATAGGATTTGCTCCAAAAAAACAGAATAATAAAGTATATCAGCGCTTCCGGGAAGCCTGCGATGCATTCTTTGAAAAGAAAAGGGGATTCTATGCCGATAACAAGGAGATACAGTTAAATAATCTACAGCTTAAAACAGAACTGTGCATTCAGGCTGAAGCCCTACAGGAAAGCACAGACTGGAAATCGACATCTGATGCACTTATCAGGTTGCAGAAGGAGTGGAAGGAAATCGGGCCGGTTCCAAGAAAACAATCAGAGAAATGCTGGAAACGATTCCGCAGAGCGTGCGACACATTCTTTAACAGGAAAGCTGAGTTCTTTGCCCAGCTTGATAACTCGTACGAGGATAACCTTAAAGCAAAAGTTGCTATTATAGAAGAACTTGAAAAGTTTGAACCGGGATCTGATGTGCAGGCTGCCTTTGATAAACTGAAGGAGATACAGAAGAGATGGACGGATATAGGTTTTGTTCCGTTCAATATGAAGGATGAAATAAATAACCGATACCGCAATGCTTTGAATAAAGAGTTCGATAAGCTTAAGATCGGTGATGAGGACAAAAGTATACTTAAATATAAAACCAAGCTCGATAATCTTAAAACTAACCCGAAAGCATCACGTAAGGTACGTAATGAAAGAGAGAAATTCTTTACAAAGATTAAGCAGCTTGAGAATGATATTGTGTTGTGGGAGAATAATATAGGTTTTTTTGCGAAGTCATCTAATGCCGAAACCATGATAAAAGAGGTTGAGGAGAAGATAGAAAATGCAAAAAAACTCATTAAAACTCTTGAAGAAAAAGTCAAGATGATCGACCAGTCCGGGCTTGATGAGTAGCTAATATGTATTCAGATAAATCAACTTTTAAATTTTCTTGCTTTGGCAGACGTTAAATTCGTTTTTGTTACAGGGGGAGTAACGTCCTCATTGGGAAAAGGTATAATTTCAGCATCTCTTGCTAAACTGTTGCAGGCAAGGGGATACTCTGTAACAATTCAGAAACTGGACCCTTATATTAATGTTGATCCCGGTACCCTAAACCCCTACGAACACGGGGAATGCTATGTTACACTCGATGGCGCCGAGACTGATCTCGACCTGGGACATTATGAAAGGTTCCTGAATGTTCCCACAAGTCAGGCAAATAATGTAACAACTGGCAGAATCTACCAGACAGTTATTAATAAA
>DATFLA010000553.1:0-5351 GCA_035268305.1 Bacteroidales bacterium
CTCAAAGGAAAAATCAAAACCCTTAAATTCGACATCTCCGTTTATCCCAAGGATATATCTGGGTATCGGCGAACCTATATAAGTCCTGTCATTACCATCGATCTTTCCGTCTCCGTTAACATCAACAAAGCGAAGGTCACCGGGTACAGCCGTAGACAGGTGAGGATATGCATTCAATTCATCTACAGACTGGAATACACCGTTTGTCCTGTATCCGTAGAATGCTCCTATTGGCAGCCCTACCCTGCTTTGGGTAACAGGAATACCATTGCCCAGGTAGCCACCGTATAAAACAGAATCAATACCACTGCTGCCTCCTACTTTCAGCACTTTGTTTTTAAGGGCGGATCCCAGAACTGATATGTTATAGGATACCTGTCCTGCCTTGTCTTTCCAGGTTATTTTACTCTCAAAACCGGTGTTTTTGACAGCAGCAGCATTAAAATCGACATGCGCACCCGATCCGTTTCCAAGATAATCAGGCGTTGAAAGGGGAATGAGAATATCATTAGTGACACGATGATAATAGTCAAATTCGCCTGTAAGTTTATTCCTTAGCACACCGAATTCCAGACCGGCATCACCTTGTGTTGTACTTTCCCACTTAAGATCCGGGTTCCCGGAAACAGAATAGGTGACAGCTGAATTTGCTGCGGACGGAATTCCAAAAACTGTAATAAGCGACTGTGTAAGGGAATATTGTTTGTCATATGCAATCTTATCATTCCCTATTATTCCCCAGCTACCGCGTACTTTAAGGTAGGATATGAAAGGAAGCTTCCCCATAAAAGGTTCTCTCGAAACTATCCATCCTGCTGCAAACGAAGGGAAATTGCCATACCTGTTGCCGGCTCCGAATTTACTGGAACCATCGCGCCTGAATGTGGCTGTTAAAATATATTTTGAATTATATGTGTAATTAGCTCTGAAAAGGTAGGAGATCATTGAAAAGTTTTGATTAGGATCCACACCGTTCGAAATGCTGCTAAGGGTATTAACCTCATTATTTGGATCATAGATATAATTTGGATTGAAATACCAGAAATCCGGCGAGGTTCGGATGATGTTCTTCCCTGACAGGGAGAAGAACTCGGAGGAAGCCTTTTGCATCGTATAACCTGCTAAAGCATCAATAGCATGTTTCCCGAACTTCCTGTTTAATGTAAGTGTGTTTTCCCATAGCCAGGTAATATTATGACTGTTTCCCTTATTAAGAGTATTTAGCAGATTCTGTTGCTGTGAGGATACAAAATATGCCGGGGTAAAACTGGTAGCCTGGTTATAACCGGCATCTAGTCCAAAGCTTGTTTTCAGTTTAATATACTTCAGAATCGTAGCTTCGGTATACAGGTTACCGACACCCCTCACTCCTTTATTGAAATTATTCGAGTATGCCAGGTCGGCAAGTGGGTTACCGACATTAAGCACTTCGGCAAAACTGCCGTCGGAGTTGTAGGGCAGCAGATCGGGCCTTGCCCTGTAGGCCGAATAGGTAACATTCGGGGCATTTTGCTGCTTATAGGGAGATATTGTAATAAAATTGCCAACTTCAAGGTTTTTGGTCAGCGAATATGTATTGTTTAACTGGAAAGTGAGCCTTTTATAGTTTGACTTATCAATTATTCCTTCCTGGTTAAAATACCCCAGGCTGATATAGTATTTTGTAGTTTCTGTAGCACCTGATGCCGACAGTTCATGGCTTTGAATCGGAGCCGGGTGAAATATGAGTGCCTGCCAGTCGGTACTCGGTACCAGATCCACATTATTATAAGTAGGAGTAATTTCATTAACAACAGTAGCATATTCGCTCCCTGAAAGTAAATCAATCTTTTTTGCCAGGTACTGCATGCTATATTCTCCCGTATAACTAAAGGTGGCCTTACCATTGCCTTTCTGACCCGATTTTGTGGTTATGATAATTACGCCGTTAGCTCCTCTCGAACCATAAATGGCTGTGGCCGAAGCATCCTTAAGAACATCTATTGAAGCAATGTCGTCCGTGTTAAGGAATGAAATATTATTCACAATAACCCCGTCCACCACAAAAATGGGAGAACTGTTATTAAAGGTACCCACCCCTCTCACCCTTAGCTCGGGGATCGCACCCGGAGCTCCTGATGTACTCGTAACCTGCAAACCGGTAACCTTCCCCTGCAACGCCTGCTCAGGGTTCAGTGAGGTTATCTTTGTCAGGTCAGATGATTTTACCATTGATACGGCACCTGTCAGGTCACTTTTCTTTACCGTACCGTAACCAATAACAACCACTTCATTCAATTCCTTGGCCTCTTCCGACATCTTTACGTTTATAACAGACCGGCCGGCAACCGGGATATTCTGGGTTGACATCCCTAACATTGAGAATACCAGGGTGTCTTTTGAAGAAGCTTCTATGGAATAGCTGCCATTAACATCAGTGAAGGTACCACGCAATGTGTGTTTTACCTGAACCGAAGCACCAATCACCGGATTATCCTTATCATCCGTAACTTTCCCTTTAACAGACTGTTGAGAAAAAGCGCTTACAACGATAATCTGAAAAATAACAAGGAACACTAATTTTTTCATTTTGGAGAGCTAAATTTTTGAAATCAAAACCGATAAAACGTATTCATGATTTTTTATTCCGGAAATATTGAGAACAAAACCTACGGTATTTATCAGATATTAAACAAATGGTTTTTTAAAAAGTTTATGATGGCTTAAATAAATCAGCATCCTGCAACTTTTATAATTTGTAATTATTTAGAAAATTCAGAGTTTAAAAAGGGAACCAGGTTAAATTGTGCAAAAAACAGCGACAAGCGTAACAGACTTTTTCTGTGCTGCCTGACAATAATTACATAAAAATTATTGAATCTTAAAATCTATATGCACAATATACCATACAGGAACCGGTTTGCCATTCATTTTTCCCGGTTTGAATGGAGGAAATGATTTTACAACCCTTATTGCCTCGGCATTAAGAGCAGGGCTGATTCCTTTTAAGATACTTACCTGGTCAACTGTTCCCTTCGATGTAACACAGAACCTGACAAATACTTTCCCCTGAATATTGTTATCAAGGGCTACCCTGGGGTACCTTGTATTTTCAGCTATATATTTATACAAACCGGCTTCACCCCCTCTGGGTACCGGCATCTCTTCTGCTGAAAGAAAGGGCTGAGGTTCAGTATTCTCTTCCTTTTCCTCTTCCTTCACTGCAGGTTCTGCAATGGCCACAGGTGCATTCTTAACTTCTGATCTGGCCTCGTCAGCAGTAATAAGCTTTGGAGAGGATACTTGCGGACTAATTGAGTCTACAACAACCGGTGCAACATACTTAACCTGTTTTGTCACATTTTGAGGAGGTGCAGGAGTGGCTGGCGGTGGAACCATGGGAATTGTTTTATCCACTTTATCGAGATTTGCCAGGTTGATCTCCACATTCTCACGGGCCTGCGGATGCTTATCTACAGTTTCCTTTTCAGTAAGAAAAGGTGCAATTGTAGCAGCTGTAATAAACATAACACCCCCAAGAAGTGAAATTATTACAGTGGAACTATATTTTTTTCGCAATTTGTATGCTCCGTAATCCTTATTCCTGATTCTGAATATAATATCATCGAAATCGGGTATCTTTTTTCTGCCTTTCTTATTACTTTTGATGTCATCACCCTGCTTCATCTCTCCTCCTGTGTATAAAAACAACCTAATGGTTTCATTACCAATAACAATATTGATGAGAAGATGTTCGACAAAATGTCATGTTTTAAGAAACTTTTAATAAGCCGACCCTACACAGTTTTTGGAAAACTATTGAATTAAGGTTTACAGGCTTGTATCATCAGGATTATCAATATTATCCCGGTTAGTGGTGCCCGACATGCTACCTGCCTTTTTTATCGGGATCAACACTATCTCATTATCACAGGAAGGACAAAAATATATTTCACAACCTGAACATACAAAACAATTCGAACAGGACCTGTACTCGCGGTCTTTTTCAAATTTTGTCCCGCATCTGTTACAGATAATATATTCCTCCTCAGTATTCATTTTTCAATCAAAATCGCATAAAGATGAAAAAAATATCTAATAATTAAAATCCTTATAAAGATAGATCCCTCAGTTCCGTCCTGCCTTATTTTTCATATCCGCCCGGTTTTTAAACAGCCCCCTTTCTCCTCCACTGATTTCCTCTTTCCGAAAACTGAGACAGGGTATAATACTTAAAAAAAGCAATATCTTTTTCATTCCTGCACTCATATTAAATTATTATTACATGCTTTTGAATGACAATTAACTATAGAGTATTATATTTATATTGCAAAAGCTTAATTTTTATTTCAGTGAATAAAAAATAGTAAAACTATAAACTGAATAATGTTTTGCTTTGTTTAAAACATTAATATCTAAACTATTCTATAACGCGTCATGAAACAAAGGCTTAAAGCTCTTTCGGGGAAGCATAAGAATAATAAGCTTTTGTATTATTCAAAGAGCTTTGCCAGGCAGGCTTTGCCCATGAAATTATACCAGTCGCGGCTTGAAAAAAGACTTTCAACCCTTGATAATTACGATGAACAATACATAAAAAGCAGGCTTAATTATTATAATAAGCTTGACTGCAAGACTGTTTTATCTGAATCTGTTATCCATCTTTCTGATTTTAATGTACCAAAGAAGAATAAAACATACTATTTTGATACATATGAATATTCCAGGTTTTTTAGCATTGACTTTAAAATGGATTTTAGGTTCGGTGATGTGACATCTGTACCGGAGGAACCTGCTATTGTTAAAAGCAGGCCAATTAATGGAAACAATAATAATTCTGTCGTTCTCAATCTTGATAAGGTACGTCATTTTACATTCCTGAAGGATAAAAAGGAATTCACAAGAAAAAAGGATATGCTTGTAGGGCGCAATGCCGTTGGACAGGAACACAGGACCAAGTTTCTTAAGATGTACATTGATCATCCCCTGTGCAATATCGGAAAGATAAATAACAATGGTAAAGATCCTGAACTTCTGAGGGATATTATGACAATTGATGAACATCTCGACTATAAATTCATTCTATGTCTTGAAGGTAACGATGTTGCCACGAATCTGAAATGGGTTATGTCGTCAAATTCCCTCGCAGTAATGCCTGTTCCGAAATATGAGACATGGTATATGGAAGGGACCCTGGTGCCTGGATTTCACTTTGTGGAGATCAGGGATGACTTTTCGGATCTGGAGGAAAAGATGGAATATTACATGACGCACACTGATGAAGCACTGGAAATCATAAGAAATGCAAACAGGTATATAGAACATTTTAAGGACAGGCAACGTGAAAAACTGCTTTCTCTTCTGGTATTGGA
>DATFLA010000554.1:0-6417 GCA_035268305.1 Bacteroidales bacterium
AAATGTTCGACGTTGAAAGGGTGCGGGAATTTTACGACAAGGTTCCGCAAAAAGATAAGGAATTCCTGGTATGGAAAGACGCAACCCATGCTAAAATAAGCAGAGATAACTGGGAACAGATAGCGGACTGGCTGAACAGGAAATATCCTGCAAATAACACTGAATTATCAAAGGATTAAAAATACCGGAACAATAGTAGCCTGTCAAATTAAAAATACCAATGATCAAATTAAAATTCTAGCATCTGCCCCTGGCACAAGGACTATTTGTTATAAAGACTCCCAAAAAGACTCCGAAGGAGATACTTCTGAGGATATCACTTCCCGGAATAGTCTGCATATTAATGCCTTCGGTAAAATAGAAAAATAAAAATCCAACCAGCCCTCCTAGAACCGCATAGATAACCGTCCGCCTTACATTGGGCGATTTTAAAAGCCTTTTGAAAAAACTGCCCTCTTCCTTAATTTCAAGTTTTTTAAATTCCATTATATATATATTTAGATACAAAGATATATATTTTATAATTCTTTCAGGTGCACTTCCCTGCAGGAAACGGAAAGAAGGAAAAGATGATGATATAGTATTGGCCTTTTGCCGGTGAGGACCGGGCGATTACTTTCAATAAAAAGGTAAAATGCCGGGGCCCTGCCCGTAAGGGGAATAAAATCCCCGCGAACTGTTGAAGGGCACAGGGCTGAAGGTATCATTCCATTTTGAAACATGGAGAGTAAGACCTATGGAAAAATCACCGAAATTATACCGGGAACCAATAGCATAACTGCTTTTTGGCATCGGATAAAACGGGGAATTATTTGTAAGTCTTTTTGTCCCGATACCATATAATGTAAGTTTGGGACTTACATGATAACTGGCTGATCCGTATAATGTTATATTGTTAAATGTCCTACAGGTCAAACCTTCTGAGCTATGGTACCCAAATGTGGAATAATAACGTTCTGCAATTATCCCTCCGCTAACGGACCATTTTGAAGACAAGGGAACGGATATTGAAGGTGAAATTACTAAGCCGGTGACACTTCCATAATGAGGAATATACATAAAGGAACTTCCCACAGAATAATTAATCCCGGGTTTTGGATTCTCTTTAAGGGTATTATTTTCAGCAAGGCTGTCTTTGTAACTGATCTGTTGCGAAATAGCCGGAACAGATACTAACAAAATCAGTACAACAATAATGCTTATGCTACATTTTCTTCTCCTCATGGCTGATTAAGATCCGTTCTAACTGTCAGGTAAAGTTAACGAGAAATATAATAGAATGTACCTTTTTAAGAAGTTAATCCCCAATGGAGAAAACAATGCCGCACAATTAAAGTCACCCCTTAAATGCCCCTAATTTGCATTATGTCCCGAATGCAGAATTTTTGCAAGCCTGGTTACCAGGCTTTTATATGCCGGATCGTCTGCAAGGTTATTGAATTCATTCGGATCAGTCTCATAATCATAAAGCTCTGTACCTTTCCTGCCTTCATCCCATTCGGTATAACGATACTTTTCAATTCTTACAGAGCGACCATATATTGTGGGGTTTTCAGAACCCACATCCGGATTAAAATAGTATTTTGACTGTCCTCTGCGGGCGTTTGGGTTCAAGGTTCTTGCCTGCAGGGTAAAAGCAGGAAAGTTCCACTCTGTGTCAGGATCTTTCAACAAAGGTAAAAGACTGTGTCCGTCAAGGTCACCAGGAGCAGTAAGACCTGTCAGTTCAGCAAGAGTAGGATAGATATCAACCATCTGAACAATTGCATCAGTTGAAACTCCTTTTGAATAACCCGGAACGGAAATCAGTAATGGCTGTTTTGAAGTTTTTTCAAACAAGGTCTGTTTTTGCCATTGTCCATGTTCACCAAGGTTGTAACCATGATCACTCCAGAATACTATTATTGTATTATCCAGCAGTCCGAATTCTTCCAAAGCATCGATTAATTTACCAAGCTGTGCATCAACAAATGTAATACATGCATAATATGCCCGGATGGCTTTCTTTTGCTGTTCAGGTGTAGAACCGGCGTTTGGCGGGACAATCCATGCTGCTGCATCAGGCTTGTTATCCCAGTCATTTTCACGGGCTTCCGGTAATTTAATGTCCTCAAGAGGATACATATCGAAATATTTCTTCGGCGCCATATATGGAATATGTGGACGATAAAATCCCACCGCCATAAAGAAAGGTTGTTGATTTGGTTTGGCCGGGAAATTACCGTATGCATTATTCCCGCCATTTCCCGTGCGCTGTCGAAGAAGACTTACAGCCACATTCGCTGAAATAGCATCGGTCAGTTCATCATCATTACAATCCATTGACAGGTATGTCCCCAGCATGGGGGCGTCCATCACCAGCCTGTATTCATCAGTCCTGTCTTTACCTATCGGATTAAAAGTAGTGGTCCATGAAGCCGGATCATCAGGGCCCGGTTGCCCTATTCCACCTGGTACATTCTGATGAAATATCTTCCCGATACGACATGTGTAATATCCATTGTTTTTAAACATCTGTGCCAGTGTAATCGCATCAGGATTTTTGTCACGAAAATTGCCATGCAGATCATATACCCCTGTCCTGTCCGGCAGGTAGCCTGTCATAAGCGAGGCCCGGCTTGGAGCACTTAAAGGAGCCTGATTATATGCCTTACTGAATATTATGCCACGCTTTGCCAACCTGTCCATGTTAGGTGTATGAACAGCCGGATTTCCAAACGCATTCAGATCACTGCTCATATCATCCGAAGCAATAAACAGCACATTAAAGGGCTTATGTGCCTCCTGAGCCCATAGATGGACAGGTACAGTTAACAATGCTCCGGCCATGGCCATCAGGGGAATTGAGATTTTTGAATTAGGATAGTCTTTCATAATTATAGCTAAATATAAGGTAACAGGTAATTTTATGCCTCTGTATCGGATTGTTCCGGTCAATGGATTAATATCAGTGGTCACACATTACTTCTGATCATGTTTTCTGTGATAAAGTCATGTATATGATAAATATAGGTTAATTATGACATTTAAAGTAAAATTACCGGCACTTAATTACCATAACAGAAAATTCATCAAAGAAGACTGCCTGGCTTCACGACCACATGACCATGTCTTCCATATTGCCCTGACCTTTTACCCTTCAAATATTTTTGTTATATTGTTATCTAAACAGAATTCAAAACCCGTCCCCAGTTGTGAAAGTCAATCTGTTTGAATATCAGCCACAAAGGCTTGCCTTTTCAATTGTAATAACCATATTGCTTTCTGCCATTTTCATCAGACCCGGGTATAAATATAAGATATCTGTTTATCAAAAAACTCCTCATAATAATACAAGCGAACATTATTATTTTGATCTCAACAACGATGGTAAAAGCGAAAAGCTGTTACGATACTCCCCTTCTCCCAATAAAACCTCTGTAATTGTTTATAACTCAAATACAAGAATCCTGGGTCAGTTTAACCTGTATGGTCAATTCCCCGGCAGATCAGACATCTACACTCTCGACTATGACCATTCGGGACACAGCATCATAATCGTCTTCACACACTTAGGTGATTCATTGTTCATTAATGTGGTTGACCCCTATGCCGGCACCGGGAATACCACAAGATCGAGGTTTATCGACATCGCACCACTAGAGGATGGCTATGCCAATTATGTAATACAGGGAGGCATTACAGATGATGGAAACAACGATGGGTACTCCGAGATTTATTTTTCCGTTAATGCCGGTTTTGCACTGGTTCCGAGAAACCTTTATTATTATGACTTTCACGATAATGCTGTAAAAAAATCACCTCTTTCAGGCACCGGACCAAGGTATATAATCCGGGCCGCCGACATAGATAATGACGGGCATGTTGAAATATGGGGGGATAATAGCGGTTATGGTAATTATAAAACACCGGTTCCGTATACTGACCAGAAGGCATGGTTTATGCTCTTTTCACATACACTCGATTTTAAATTTGAACCCGTAGGCTTCCCTGAATTCCCTGCAAAAATAACTCCTGTTTTTTTTCATTCAGATTCTGAAAATTATTTTGCAGTTGTTTACCAGTACACCGGGACAAAAGATACACTGACAAACAGGCTTATGCTGTTTACAACAGGCGGAAGTCTTTTAAAATCAATAAGCCTTGAAAAATTTAATCTGACTAAGATAGATAACTGTTTCACTGCAAATAACTCAATCATCTTTCACGATACCAAAGGTATACTTATAAGTTTTGACAGGAACCTTAAAAAAATAAAACAAATACAGAAAGAAGATTTGTCCGGGGTAGCCACAGGTCCTTACAATCTCACAGGAGATAAAACAGGTACACTGCTTATTTCCAGGGATAATTCAATATGGTTTTATAACGAAAAGGGGGAAAAGATATCGGGGACTGTCCTGGAAAATACAGGAAACAGTATTGCAGTCCCGGCAAAAGTAAACTCCTATGACGGGTTTACCGGGGTTCAGCTTAAAACAGATAATTTTAGCTACCTGCTTACTTTATCCAAAAGAGGAGTATGGCTTATATTCCTGGCAAGTATTTCAGGGCTGTTCATCATTATCTACCTGACTGTTTTTTTCATACAGTATATACAGATTGTACAATTGGAAAAGAAAACAAAATATGAATCAAAGCTCAGGGAATATCAACTTATTGCAGTCAAGAACCAGATCAGCCCGCATTTTATTTTTAATGCACTGACATCAATATCAGCGATGTACCATAACGAAGACCCGGAATCGGCTAATGATTTCATGGTCAGTCTCTCAAGGCTTATGGAGAATGTGGTGGAAACATCTGATAAAACAATTGTAGATATCGAATCGGAATCAGAACTGGTGGGGAGATATCTTGCTATAGAAAAGATCAGGTTTGGAGATGATTTTCACTATTCAATTCAAATACCCGATGACTGTAAGAATGTGAAGATCCCCTCAATGTCGATACATACTTTTGTGGAAAATGCAGTTAAACACGGTCTGTCACCCAAAAAGGGATCCAAACAGCTGGATGTCTATGCGAGCAGGAACAGGAATTCAATAAAGGTAGTTATTGAAGACAATGGTCCGGGCCTGGGCTCAAAGTATGAAAATATTGTTTCTACCGGAAGAGGGCTTATTATGGTAAGCCAGATGTTCAGCACCTACAGGCTTTTAACAGGAAAAGAGATCAGCTACAGGTTCGAGGAGAAGGATACCGGTGGCTTAATGGCAATAATTACAATCAGCGGGGAATGAATTCTCTTAAAAAAACAGCCCTGTAAGCCAGCCCCATACAACATACCTCAGAAACTTTCCTGCAAGCATTGAAATAGCTGTAATGATAATATTGGCACGTAAAACGCCCAGGCCGACAGCAAATACATCACCCACCCCCGGGACCCAAGAAAAAAATGCAAAAACAGCGCCTCTTCTATAGAGCCTGTCATGCCACTTACCGATCTTATCCCGCTTAATCCTCAGGTATTTTTCAATCCATTCCCATTTACCCAGGAAGCCGATGGCAAAGCTGCTCATTCCCCCGAGCCAGTTACCAGCAGTTGCAACTAATACAGCCGAATAAGGATCTGTCCCCGTAACAATTAGGTAAGATAGTATAGCCTCCGAGCTGAAAGGCACAACTGTAGCAGCCAGGAAACTGGCGAGGAAGAGTCCCCAAAGGTTATAGTCGAAAAGGCTTCCTTCCATATATGTGGTTTATTGCAGCCGTGAACTTATAAAAATTATAATCACTGTTGAAGTAAAAATTGATATTGACAAATTAAATAAAAGAATTCTCCGTTATAAATGTACTTTTATGAATTCCTTAACCGGCGGTGATGAACACTGATTCAATGGATGGAATATATTTTCATTTGTCCGGCAAGGATAAAACAGGTTTCTTTAAAAATATAAATATTTAACAAATTATGAATCTAAGACTTGCATTCAACTGGGATAAAAACTTGCTTGATAACATCAAAGAACTGCCAGTAAAATCCATGTTTGGCATTATGCCAAGCGATATTGTAGGAGGAGGTCGTCCGACAGCAGCATTGAGAAATATTTCAAAAGACGACGCCACCGATCTTATCAGGGAAATCCGCAGTAAGGGTATTTCTTTTAACTACCTGCTCAATGCCGTCTGCCTCGACAATAAAGAATTTACCAAGGAATGGACCGAAGAACTGGTGAAACATCTCGACTGGCTGGTTTCCTGCGGCGTTGATGCCCTTACAGTATCAATACCCTACCTGATCCAGTTCATCAAAAAGAACTACCCGGATTTCAGAATCAGTACATCCATTTTTGACAGGATCAGTACAGTGGAAAGGGCTAGATATTTTGAAGACCTGGGAGCCGATGATATTGTACTTGACCCAAATATTAACAGGGAACTTAAACTCATTGGCAAGATGCGCAAAGCACTTGA
>DATFLA010000555.1:0-3608 GCA_035268305.1 Bacteroidales bacterium
GAAAAAGCGGAACAGTTTAACAGGCCTGCTTTCATTGAACTCGACCCGATAAGCATCCCTCACCGCTTCACCAGAAAAGAGGATATTGAGATAGCTGGTTTCCTGGCAGCCACAATAGCATGGGGAAATCGCAAGATGATCCTGAGAAATGCCAACCGCATGATGGAATTTCTCAACTATTCGCCGTATGACTATATCCTCAATGCAAGTGATGAAGATTTTGAGTTAACTAAGAGTTTTGTCCACAGAACATTCAATTCGACAGATCTTGTGTACTTTCTTAAAGCTCTTCGGAATATTTACAGGAACAGGGGGGGGCTTGAGAATATTTTCGTAACACATCAATCCTCCATGTCTCTTCAGCCGGCTATTCATGAATTTCATAAAATATTCTTTGAGCTTCCGCATGAAAAAAGAACAGAAAGACATGTATCTGATCCCTTTAAAGGATCAGCTGCCAAGAAACTCAATATGTACCTGCGATGGATGGTGCGAAATGATAACAAGGGAGTTGATTTCGGGATCTGGAATTCTCTTTCTCCTTCAGTGTTGTCATGTCCGCTTGATGTCCATAGCGGCAATGTGGCACGTAAACTTGGATTGCTGACCAGGAAGCAAAATGATGCCAAAGCTGTTGCCGAGCTGGATCGAGTTTTAAGAGGTTTTGACTCAGAAGATCCGGCAAAATATGATTTTGCATTGTTTGGACTGGGTGCCATAGAAGGATTCTGATACATTTAACACATCATAGGGGAATAAAAATTTTACTTGTAATAGAAATTTACAAATTAAGCTGTTTATAAGTTAATTAACATAAGTCAAATTTTTATGAAAAAACCGATAAAGAAAGCGATAACAATAAGGACAATCAATCAGACCATTGCTTACTTTAATGATATTTTTATTGGTATTTTCTTATCGACAAAATGTTTTACAAATTCATTATATGAGATAATGTAAGTCATTAATCCTGCCACGACACCAAATACCACACCTCTAAGAAGAAAGGAATAACAGACATCCATATCCATTTCATTAGCTCAGTATATCAGTATTTTATCTCATTGACCATTTCTAGTAACCTGGTGATATCGATATCATATTCGTCAGCATATTTTGGGGGGATTGCTCCGGAACCTTTTGACTTTTCAGTTAGTGCATCAGTAAGTGTCTCCCAGATTTTGGCACGCTTCGCATTTATTATCCTTTGAAGACTTAGTTTCTCTTCTTGAGTCCCATATTTTTTTGACAGTTCACAAATGTATCTCTTGGCCTTCCGGATAGCAGAAATATTGTTTGACAGGATTTCGTCATCAATATCTTTTATAAGCACATTGCAACATGAGTTATTTGAATTTTGAAGCATGTCTTCAAGTTCCAGCAGTGACTTTTCAACAACTATGAGGCTTGATGAAAGTGACCTGGTCCGGATTTCCGATAAGTATATATTTTTGGTCATATATTTTGAATTTTGAAATTTCCCTGTCTGAAGTTATTAACATTACATTTTAAATAATTTTCATAACTTGACGAAAACATAACATAATATTGTAACTGTTTGTTTTTTTGATTTATTATGACACACGAAATAAACGAATTGTTTCAGACATTAAAGGCGTGGCAGCAGGCAGGGAAAAAAGCTGTGCTGGCATCTGTGGTAGCGCTTGAAGGTACTTCATACCGCAGGCCGGGTGTAAGAATGATAATTGGTGAGGATGGTAACTCAGTTGGTGCTGTCAGCGGAGGATGTGTCGAAAATGAGATTGAAAGGCAGGCTCAGACTGTTTTTAAAACAGGAAGGTCAAAGGTAATGACCTATGACGGCAGGTTCAGGGTAGGGTGTGACGGTATTCTATACCTGCTTATTGAACCTGTGTTTATTCCCATGGAACTGTTTAATGACTTTGATAGTCAGCTAAAAAACAGGCACCCTTTTAAGTTAGATACTTATTATTACCACGATGTCGGAGAATACGATAATCTCGGAACCCATATTACTGTGAACGATAAGATATTTTCATTAAATCCTTCTTTTAATCCCGGTGAAGTTAATGATCAATTATGTTTCTCACAGTCTTTAGATCCTCTTTTCAGGCTTTATATCTTTGGAGCCGAACATGATGCCGTAAAATTATCAAAAGCAGCAAAAGAGCTAGGATGGAATGTGACCATTGTTGCTTCCTCAGATGAATCGAAATCCTGTGAATATTTTACAGGTGCCTCTTCTCTTATTACTCCTTCTTTCCAGGAAATTGATACTTCTGTTTTCGATGACCATACTGCCGTGGTCCTGATGACACATAGTTACAACAAGGATGTACAGTACCTGATGGCTCTAAAGGACAGTAAACCTGCGTATATCGGCTTACTGGGATCGGTAAGCAGGAGAGAGAGGGTCTTATCTATGTTGCTGGAATATTGCCCTGATATTTCAACTGATTTTCTTGACCAGATTCATGGTCCTGCAGGAATTAACCTTGGAGCAGAAAGTGCTTCTGAAATTGCAGTCTCGATCGTGGCTGAGATATTAAGCGTTATACGTCACCAGGAACCAAAATCATTAAAAGACAAAACCGGCTCCATACATGGCTGAAATACCTGTTTTACTTCTGGCTGCCGGTGCGTCAAGCCGGATGGGGCAACCAAAACAATTGTTGCCATGTGGGAATAATACACTTATTGAGCATCAGGTTCATTCACTTAAGAAAATCCAAAATCCCATATTTGTAATACTTGGTTCAAACTCTGACAGCATAATTCCTTTAATTGAAAAACAGGGAGTGCAAATAATTGTAAATGATACATGGGAAATGGGGTTGGGAAATTCAATTGCATGTGGATTAAAACATGTTCTCAGGGAAATGCCTGATCTGCAGGCCGTTTTGATCGTTTTGCTTGATCAGCCGTTTATCTCTGTTAATCACTTCAGGAGAATGATATCAGAATTTCGACCAGGTATTCAGCAGATAATTGTCTCAGCTTCACAAACCGGGTGGAGAGGAGTTCCCGCCCTTTTCGACAGGTGCTATTTTGACGATCTGGAAGGATTAAATGGTGACAGTGGAGCAAAAAAAATAATTGAACAAAATCTGAATTTTGTTACTGCAATAATTTGTGAAGAATGTCTCGATGATATTGATACACCAGAAAGCTATAAAAGGAATCTGGAGAAATTTATGAACTCATCAGGCAGTAACTTTACAACCTGATTCGTCATTATTGCCGTTTTTTTCTTTTTTACGGGATGTTAACTGTTGAGTGGTCATCCGGAAATGCATCTTTGTAAAAGGACTTCTTTACGAAATCTGAAAAAACTGACCTTTGCAATTTTTAACATTTACACATGCTGGAAATTATTGAAGTTTATGAAACACTGCTATATTTGGGAAATCATTAACATAAATGTAAAATCTTATGAATAAATCTGTAAAAACATCGTTATTAATTTCCTTTATACTTTCTATTTCCTGTTTTTTAAATGCACAGACTATTAGTGACTGGCGTCCTGCAAACAGAACGGGAGTTTCAGATGAGACAGGTCTTCTTAAATCATGGCCGGAAGGGGGTCCCGAACTTCTCTGGACCAATCTGGAGCTTGCAAAAGGTAA
>DATFLA010000556.1:0-2448 GCA_035268305.1 Bacteroidales bacterium
CAGTATCGGAGATGGTAAGGAATTCATCTTTCTCAAGGACCAAAATAACCGATTATGTACATGAAGGCAGTATAGGTAACCTGTGTAACAAGGAAATAGCCGGTGTCTTTGAAGAAAGGATGAAGTCATTCAGGAACACTACGGCTGCTGAACTGGCCGACAAAATGATGCATTATATCACAAAACCCTGACCAGTAGCCGGGGGACAGAACATTTCATCCTGCCTTGTATCTTTCTATGTTCGAAATAAACTCGTCGAATAGATAGTCTGTATCTGTCGGACCGCCGGAGGCTTCGGGATGAAACTGGGTAGAGAAAAATGGCTTTGATTTATGTTTCATTCCCTCATTAGTCTGGTCGTTAATATTTATAAAGAGTGGTTCCCATTCATTTCCCAGTGTATTATTATCGACAGCGAAGCCATGGTTCTGGGAGGTAATGTATGCTTTGTCGCTGCCAACCATAAGCACCGGCTGGTTATGGCTCCTGTGCCCGTATTTCAGTTTATAGGTATCGGCACCGGAGGCCAGCGCCATAAGCTGGTTTCCGAGGCAGATGCCGAAAATTGGCTTATTGTCTTTGTAAGCTTTAGAAATATTTTCTATTGTATCATTGCACATCTTGGGATCGCCGGGACCATTTGAAAGGAAGAGTCCGTCATATTCTTCCTCATGGAAATCATAATCCCACGGGACCCTTATTATAGTTGTGTCTCTCTTCAGGAGGTTCCTGATTATATTATATTTCACGCCACAGTCAACGAGTACAATCCTGTGTTTTCCTGTGCCGTAGATTTTCTTTTCAGAGGTGCTTACTTCAGCAACAAGGTTATCTTTATTCGGATCATAAAAAGCTATTTCCCGGCCTTCAGGCTCTATCTTTCCCAGCATGGCACCTTTAACCCTAATCCTTTTTGTAAGGCTCCTGGTGTCAATACCGTATATTCCGGGGACTTTATTTTTTTTCAGCCATTCATCGAGGCTTTCCGTAGCGTTCCAGTGGCTGTATTCAAATGAATAGTCGGAGACAATCAGCCCGGAGATATGAATGGAGGATGATTCGTAAAACTTGTAAAGGTCATTCTCTTCACTCCTGGCCGGTGCGCCGTAGTTACCTACGAGCGGATATGTAAGGCAGAGTATCTGACCCCTGTAGGAGGGATCGGTCAGACTCTCGGGATATCCTGTCATTGCCGTGTTGAATACCACTTCACCGGCTGCTGCCAGTTCCGAACCGAATGAACGGCCATTATATACAGTTCCGTCTTCCAGGGTCAGCTTTACATTTATATTCTTTTTCATTATATTGGGTATAACTTGTTATCTGATGTGTGAAACGGCCTTTTCAATTTGTTCCATGGCTTTCATCACTGTCTTTTTAGTCGTTGCAAGGTTCATTCTCATAAAGCCTTCTCCTCCCGGACCGAACACAGAACCTTCATTCAAACCCACACCTGCTTTGTTGACGAAAAAATTCTGCAGTTCTTTGCCGTTCATCCCGAGCCTGTTGCAATCGAGCCATATCATATATGTTGCCTCAGGACGAACAGGAACTATCTCAGGTATAAGTTTTTTGAAGTAATCCGCTACAAAGCTGACATTTGAATCAACATATGCAAGCAGGGCATTAAGCCATTCCTCACCATGGCTGTAAGCCGCAGTGGAGGCAACAGTACCGAATATATTTCCGCTGCCTGTATGAAGGCTCTCCACAACCCCGGTAAATGATTTTCGGAGACCAGGCTCGGATATAATAACAGACGATGTAGATAAACCGGCAAGGTTGAATGTCTTGCTGGGAGCAATGAATGTAACTGTACCTGCGGCTATTTCTTCCGACAGTGAAGCAAGTGGTACATGCCTTTGTCCCGGTAAAACAAGGTCGGAATGAATTTCGTCCGACAACAACAGAATATTATTCTCAAGGCAAATACCGGCCAGTTCTCTCAACTCCTCCTCAGTCCAGGCTCTTCCAACCGGGTTGTGAGGATTTGATATTATAATCATCCTGGTGTTACTGTTTATAAGATTCTTAAGGTTGTCGAAATCCATCTCCCACCTGTCGCCATTAATCCTCAGCCTGTTATATACCAGTTTCCTGTTGTGTGCTTCAACGGCTGAAAAGAAAGGGAAATATACGGGAGGCTGAACAATAATGCTGTCTCCCGGTTCAGTAAAGGCAAGAGTACTGAAGTTAAGAGCAGGAACAATACCCGGGCTGAAACAGATCCAATCCTTCTGAATATTCCAGGAGTGTCTCCTCCCTAGCCAGCTGACAATTGATGTGAAATATTCTTCAGGCCGGAATGAGTAACCGAAGATACCGTGTCCGAGACGCTCCTGCAGAGCCTGAGTAATAAAACCGGGAGTTTTGAAGTCCATATCGGCAACCCACATCGGTATAACATCATCCTTACCGAAAACTGCTTTTCTTAAATCGTATTTTACG
>DATFLA010000557.1:0-5163 GCA_035268305.1 Bacteroidales bacterium
TCGGATACAAAACCATTATTAACATAAATTATCCTGTCGGCAAAAGGCTTCAGCCTTAAGTCGTGTGTTACAACCACCACTGATTTGCCTGAAGATGAAAGCATCTTAAGCTCTTCCATTACTGTTTTAACACTCCTAATATCAAGAGAAGCTGTTGGTTCATCACATAACATAAGGTCTGGATCTGTTACAAGAGCCCGTGCTATTGCCACTCTCTGCTGCTGTCCTCCACTCAGGTTTTTGGGTAATTCCTTAAGCCTGTCATCCATACTTACTTTCCTGAGTGCCTGCAAAGCCTTTTCCCGGGCTTCCTCTTTGCGTATTCCCATCAGGGCAAGTGGCTGGATAACATTTTCAAATGCCGTAAGCGGAGATATAAGGTTAAAGTTCTGGAAAACAAATCCTATGTTTCTAAGTCTTACTCCGGCAAGTTCATTCCCGCTCATACCGTTAATAAGCCTGTCATTTATATATACCTCACCATCTGTTGGGAAGATAACACAGCCCAGCAACGATAGCAAAGTCGTTTTACCCGAGCCCGACGGACCTATTACTAGAGTCAGCTCGTGACTTTTAAAATCGAATGAGGCTGGTCTCAATGCTTTAATTACAGTATCTCCTGTCCTGTAATCCTTGCTCGCATCTTTTATCCTGGCTACTACTTCCATTAATATTATAGTTTTTGTATCTGCTAAACAAATACGATACGAAATTGTTTAATAAAATGTATTTTAGTTCGTTTTTGTATTAATTTCTTAATATTTAGGATAGTTTTGAACCGGGGAAGACATAGCAGGGCAGGAGTCCGGGTATATAGTTGATGAAAAAGTACCCGGCAATAGTTATCCATAGCTTTAAAGAAAATGTAATGAAGAAGGAAGAAATTCTTAAGGAACTGATAGATAAGCTGTTTGAATTTAGCAGGAACAGGAAAGGTACAGACGACTATTCAATGGATGAATTCGTAGGCTACCTGAATGCCAGGTCGGGGTATGGTGATATTTCGATGAGAAAAATATCTGGCCAGGAGTTTGATTTCAGGACAGAAGGATACAGCAGCACCCTGAGCGATATTTCGATACTCCTGGCTCTTATGTACAGGTACGCCAAGAGCTACATAAAGAAAGCTCTGAGGAGGAGTCCGTTCCAGACAGCAGACGAATTCTCATATCTCATAACCCTCATGACATATGACAGCCTGACAAAATCAGAGTTGATTAACAAACAGGTTATGGAAAAGACTTCAGGGACAGAGGTCATTAAAAGACTTATATCGCGTGGTTTCATTAGTGAATTCAGCGACAGCCTCGATAAAAGAAGCAAAAGGATATCAATAACTGGGAAAGGCAGAAAAGCTATCCTAGATATCCTTCCGGCTATGAATACAGTGTCGGGCATAATTGCAGGAAACCTGACAAAGGATGAGGTCAACACTCTTGCCTATCTTCTAAAAAAACTCGATTATTTTCACAATGACATTTACACTCACAGGCATAATGAAGCAAATGAGGATATCTACAGTGACATTTCACACAAGTCACTTAAAGGATCCTGATATTATTTTTCAAAAGGATGATCAAGGCTGAAATCGGGCCTGTAATTCAGGTAGCTGTCCATATCCTGTATCCATCCGTTGCGGAACCCAAGTTCTTCCATTTCATTGACAACAGATTCATATTCATCGAGGTAAAGCGGTCTGCCAAGGCTGGTGTGATTAATTACATCAGGTACCGGATGATATTGAGACATCAGTGAGATTGTCACTCCGGTTGATATTTCTTCGGCGATAGCTCTCAGGGCAAGTTTGCTTTCGGCAGCACGACCCGGAAGTACAAGATGGCGGATGATGAGTCCGTTCTCTGCTCTGCCCTCCTCGTCGGTTCTGAGTATTGATCCTTTCTGGTAATACATCTCCTTCAACGCTTTAATTGCAATTACAGGATAATCATCAGCATCGGAATATTCTGCAGCTATACAGGAGGTAATATATTTAAAATCAGGAAGATAAACATCTATCATTCCATCGAGGCTTTTCAGAGCATCAACCTTATCATAGCTGTTCGTATTATACACAGTAACAGGATCATACCCTGCATGATGAAGGTGTTCGATAATAACTTTTACCTGGGGGACAACATGTGAAGGAGATACAAAGCCCACTGTATTAATACCCGAATCGAGAATTTTTTTTATCTGTCCCATCACTGAATCCAGTTCAGCTTCGCCTGTTTCATCCCGGGGCGACCTGCTTATTTCATGGTTCTGGCAATAGGCACACCGAAGGTTACATCCTCTGAAAAAAATATTGCATATACCATCCTTCCCGCTTATTGCAGGTTCTTCACCATTGTGAACGCACACAGAAGCTACATTAAATCCCGCGCTAATCCCGCAATAACCCGAGCCTCCTGCAAACCTTTCTACACCGCATTCCCTGGGGCAGAGGGTACAGTTTTCAAGTAACAGCCTGTCGTTGTTACTGTATATTGAAGTTCTATGTGCTTTCATAAACCAAAATACAATTCTTAACCATCCGTTTGAATTTGTCAGCAAATATCCGAATCTTTATGCAAAATACAGCTACATCTTTGAGTCACAAGCCCGAAAAAGGAATATTAGTTTCAATTTTTTTGGCTTTTAAATAATAATAATTACCTTTGCGACAGAATTGAGGGGTGTTTGATACCTAGGGGACCATAGTCCCCTATTTTATTATAGGTTTTTATAATATGGCAGGGCAGAAACAGATAGAGGAGCTGGTAAAGGGTTTCACAGAAGGAACCGGATTGTTCATAGTGTCTGTTAAAGTAAGCAGTTCAAATCGAATTACAGTGCTTGCAGACAAGAAGGAAGGGATTACGATTGACGAATGTGCCAGCCTGCACAGGCAGATTGAATCAGCTCTCGACCGCGGCGCTGAGGATTTTGAACTTCAGGTATCATCACCGGGTCTTGATTCTCCTTTTCTTGTTCTTGAGCAGTATAGGAAGAACGAAGGAAAGAAGGTGGAAGTAATTGATCACGAGGGCAGTAAGTTCACAGGAGTATTAAAAAATGTAACAGACGGAGGCTTTGAGCTGTCAATTGAGATCAAAGCAAAGGGCAGACCGAAAGAATTAAAAGATATTTCTTTTAATTTTGAGGATGTTAAATCAACAAGAGTAATTTTAACAATATAAATAAACATAAGAGGTTTACACCAAATGGAAAATGTTAATTTGATCGACACTTTTTCGGAGTTTAAAGAACTGAAAAACATTGACAGGCCTACAATGATGAGTGTTCTGGAAGATGTTTTCAGAAGCATGCTTGCTAAGAAGTACGGATCGGCTGACAATTTTGACATTATAGTCAATATTGATAAGGGAGACTTCGAAATATGGAGAAACAGGGTTGTAGTGGATGATGCTGATTACGACGATCCTGTTATGCAGATACCTCTTTCAAAAGCCAAAGAGATCGATGAAGATTATGAAGTCGGCGAAGAAGTTTCGGATGAGGTTAAATTTCTTGATTTCGGAAGGCGGGCAATATTGTCGCTCAGGCAGAATCTGACTGCCAGGATACTTGACCTTGAGAAGAACAATATATATCTTAAGTACAAGGACAGGATTGGTGAGATTGTAACAGGTGAGGTATACCAGGTCTGGAAAAGGGAGATACTCGTTCTCGACGATGATGGCAACGAACTTATATTACCCAAGGGCGAACAGATACCATCCGATCATTTTCGTAAAGGTGATTCGGTAAGAGCTGTGGTGATAAAGGTGGAGATGAGGAACAACACTCCATTTATCATTCTCAGCCGAACATCTCCTGTATTCCTTGAAAGACTCTTTGAACTTGAAGTACCTGAGATCTTCGACGGCCTTATCACCATTAAGAAGATAGTAAGGGTACCAGGGGAAAGAGCTAAGGTTGCAGTGGAATCATACGACGAGAGAATAGACCCTGTCGGAGCCTGTGTTGGTATGAAAGGATCGAGGATACATGGAATAGTAAGAGAACTGAGGAACGAGAATATAGATGTTATAAATTATACATCCAACAACCAGCTGTTTATACAAAGAGCTCTCAGCCCGGCAAAGATCACTTCCATTAAGCTTAATGATGAAGATATGAGGGCAGAGATATATCTAAAGCCCAATGAAGTATCACTAGCTATTGGTAAAGGAGGGCTTAACATCAAGCTTGCCAGCCAGCTTACCGGTTACGAGATTGATGTTTACCGGGAACCGGGTGGAGAAGATGAAGAAGATGTTAACCTCGAGGAATTCAGTGATGAAATCGATGGCTGGATAATTGATGAACTAAAGGCAATAGGATGCGACACTGCAAGAAGTGTTCTGAACCTTACTATCGGCGACCTGGTTAAAAGGACAGACCTTGAAGAAGAGACAGTAAGAGAAGTGGTGAACATCCTTAAAGCTGAATTTGAATAGAACAGAAGATATAATTCACACCTGCGACCAGGACAAAGAATTTAATAAAGGGAAGGCATATTTATGACAGAGGATATTAAGGCTACGAGATTAAGTAAGGCAGCCCGCGAGTTTAATGTGGGAATATCCACTATTGTGGAATTTCTTCACAAGAAAGGGTTCGATCTTGATCCAAATCCAAATACAAAGCTTCCTCCTGAAGCTTATAATCTTCTTGTAAAAGAATATAGCACAGATATCAGCGTCAAGAAAGAATCTGAGAAACTTATTTTTAAAGACCTTCACAGGAAAAAGGAAACAGTTTCTATTGAGGATATCCCTGAAAAAGACGAAACTGAAGAACCTGAAAAAGAAGAGAATGTTCTTGTTAAGGACACAACAGGTTTCTCCAACACTGTTGATATCAAAACCGAAATAACAAAACCGGATATTAAGCTTGTTGGCAAAATAGACCTTGAAAACACTAAGAAGAAGAGTCCAGAGAAGCCGGCCCCTGAAAGCGAAGAACCGGAAAAGAAAAAAGCCGCTCCACCTGCCGAAGCTGATAAGAAAGAAGAGAAGAAACCGGCTTCCGAAAAAGCACCCGAAGCAAAGACTCCTGTAACTGAAAATGAAAAATCCAAATCCGGTATAGACCTTCATATTGTCGGTAAGATCGATCTTGAATCAGCTAAAAAGGAAGAGACAAAGAAAGAAAAAGCACCGCAGGCTGAAGAAAAGA
>DATFLA010000558.1:0-9247 GCA_035268305.1 Bacteroidales bacterium
GCAACAGTCAGGAATTCCGGCTGTGCATTAATAATAGTCGAACAAAGAACAATAAAAGATAAAGCTGCAAGAATTTTTTTCATGGTTTAATGTAAATTTTGAAAACAACCGGTAAATGTAAAAATATTTTGAATGTATAAGCAGGAACAGTATTTTTTTAGGTTTTAAGGCTAAAAAACAGTCAAACAACCATAATCTTTATCACATTGTAAATTAAAAAAATAAATTATTCAAAATAAATCTTTACATTTCGCCCATAATTTAAAAACAAACACAAATGAACAAAGGCACAGTGAAATTCTTTAATGTAACAAAAGGTTATGGTTTCATTAAAGATGCAGATTCGGATAATGAATATTTTGTACACGCTACCGGTCTGGTTGACCAGATCAAAGAGAATGATGAGGTAACATTTGAACTTCAGGAAGGAAAAAAAGGAATTAACGCAGTTAATGTAAAACTGGCTTAATTCTCAATAATACAAAATTTTATTATTCTATGAGGCTGTCTCAAAATCTGATTTAACCCTTTAGACCTGTCGGCAATGTGTCGTAACGGTGAATTCTTTGGTTAAACTCAGTTACTTTTGAGACAGCCTCTTTTTACATCCTGTTCTTTTCATCACGTTTGGCCTTCTTGGCCGCCCTTTTCTCTTTAAGGCTTTTGGCAGGTTCCTTTTTTTGCTTTGCCTGTTCTTTCGATTTTTCGTGCGACATGGCTTTAAAACATTAAGTTAAATACTATTCAAATATATTAAAAACCCAAATATCAGCCGAAAAAAATTATTCCGTTTTATTTTTCCTTTAAAAGGCTGCCTGCCTCATTATCAATGAACCACTTAAGCATTCCGTAAACAGGTTTTATATTATATGCAGGCAGGTTAATAGCCGCCGGATCCTTCTCAAGAATTTTCTGTATTATATGAGCCTTGTTCTTTCCTGTTACAAGGAACACTATATTATCAGCATTATTAATAACCCTTCCAGTCATTGTGATTCGCTTCTGTCCCGATACCGGGTGAGTGACAGCCTGGCATATTTTTTCAGAATATATCAATCCGAGATTATCAGGAAATATAGAAGCAGTATGACCATCATCCCCTACTCCAAGCATCACAAGGTCAAAGACCGGCAGATTATCACGGTGAACAGTGTTGGCAAGTATTTCCTCTGCATATCTCTCCGCCTCTTCTGCAGGTTCATTTTCTCCTTTTATCCTGTGAACATTTGAATATGGTATCCTGAGGCTGTCGAGCAGTTTTCTTCTTACCATACCATAATTACTTTCCTTGTCTTCCGGAGGAACACAACGCTCATCGCCCCAGAACAGATGGACATAATCCCAGGGAATTGTCTCTGCATAATTGTCGCCAAGCAGAGAAAAAAGCAGTTCAGGTGTCGATCCGCCGGAGACGGCAATTGTAAAAGGTTTTTTCTTCTTTGATGAAATGGAAATACTTTCAGCCAGGTAAGCTGCAAAATCCACTGCCAGGTCTTCCGGCGTCTTAAATATTTTAACCTGTCTGTTCAATTTTTTATATGTTTATATTAAAAATAACTTAACAATATTTACAACGACAGGATTACTGTATTCTTGCCCGAATGTGCTTCAGAACACTAATTACAGGAATATTCCATAATCAGAGTTCACAATAAAGCTCTTCATCTGCAAGATTCTTACATGGATAACGCCATGTAATTCCGTCGCCTTCAATCAGATCGTTTGCATGTTCGGGTCCCCATGTACCGGCCGGGTATCCAAAAACTTTTATTGCTGGATTATTGGCCCAGGCTTTTTGTATGGGTTCAAGGAATTTCCAGACCGTTTCTACCTCATCATCCCTTGAGAACAGCGTTGAATCTCCCAGCATAACATCATGCAACAGTCTTTCATAAGCCGAGGGAACTCTTATGTTGGCGAGATCCTTATAATGAAAATCCATATCGACATTCTTTACATTGAAACCTGCACCGGGCTGTTTCATATCAAATTTAAGCAGCATTCCCTCATCAGGTTGAATACGTATGATGAGCTGATTGCCCGACATCCTGCCTGTCGAGCGTTTAAACAGGTGATGCGGAGTCTGTTTGAAATGTATTACTATTTCAGTAACACGTGTCGGCAGCCTTTTCCCTGTACGCATATAGAAAGGGACTCCTCCCCATCTCCAGTTATTGACATAAAATTTAATAGCCACATACGTCTCTGTCCTGGAATCAACCTCAACACCTTTCTCAAACCTGTAGCCTGTAACACATTCACCCCTTACAAGAGAACCTGTATACTGTCCACGAATAACATATTTGGGTACTTCCTCTTCCTTAATAGGCTGAAGAGACTGAAAGACCTTAAGCACTTCATTCCGTATTGCATCGGCATCAAGGGATGACGGAGGCTCCATTGCAGTCAGTCCAACCATCTGTAACAGGTGGTTTTGAACCATATCGCGTAATGCGCCCGCAGAATCGTAGTAACCTCCACGTCCTTCAACACCAATGCTCTCTGATGAGGTTATTTCAATCCTGTCAATATAGTTCCTGTTCCATAGAGGTTCGAACATGCCATTTGCAAACCTCGTAACAAGAAGATTCTGAACAGTTTCCTTGCCAAGGTAATGATCTATCCTGAATATCTGGTCCTCATCAATAAGACTATGAAGAGTTGTGTTAAGTTTTATGCCCGATGCAAGATCATAACCAAAAGGCTTCTCAATAATGAATCTCCTGAAACCACTGCTCTTGGCAGTCAGGCCTGAGGCAGAAAGATTAATTGCAATTGTCTCATAAAGGCTTGGCGGAGTAGCCATATAGAAAATATAGTTTCCACCTATCCTGTAGCGCTGATCCAGTTCAGAAATCACCCTGTGTAATTCCTCAAATTCTCCTTCCTGATAGTTATCCATTGAATGATAATATACGTCGCGGACAAAATCAGGTACAAGTGATTCATCTTTAATCTCCTCTTCAGAATATTCCTTAATGGCTTCAATCATCTTTGCCCTGTATACTTCGTTGGTCATTTTTGTACGGCTCACTCCCAGAATTGCATACTTCTCAGGCATAATATCCTGTGCCTTCAGCGAATACAAGGCAGGTATCAGTTTGCGGGCCGTAAGATCACCTGACGCGCCAAAAATAACAAGTATAAGATTATCAGGACTTTCCATATCAATTCGGCTGATTTTTAAGACATTTTATCATCATTCCTATAATAATACAGGAACGACAAGTTAACAAAAAATAATTATAACAGTTCAGGTAACAACCATTAATACACTATACTTTAAACATATTGTTCATTAATAGGTTTACAACTTTTTAAATATTTAACAAAGAATTATTAATTTTTTTATTGATATTTGCGATAATTTGAAAGAATAAGTAGTATATTTGTCGGCAAATATTAATATCAATGAGTTTTTTAAGATCCATATTATCAATCCGCCTCATTAAGAGATTAATTGGAACTGAATGAGAATGGTATTTGGTATCGGATTAGGGATAACCGTTCTCTCAAAAACAGAGGACGGTTTTTTTTGCATCTAGTTGAATTGAAACAGAAAGAATGAACATGAAAAAAGAAAGGCCACAACAGAATGGTTTATACCGTGGGGACTTTGAACATGACAGCTGCGGGATCGGATTTGTTGCACATCTGAATGGAAAAAAATCCCACGAACTTATAAGGCAGGGTTTGGACATTCTGGCCAATATGACTCACAGGGGTGCTGAAGGCGCTGACAGCAAGACAGGAGATGGAGCCGGTGTACTTATACAGGTTCCCCGTGACTTTTATCTTATACAGGGATATTCGATCCCTCCGGAAGGGCAGTTTGGAACAGGTATAATCTTTTTGCCACAGGATAGTAAAGAGGCTGAGAAATGTCTTGCCATATTTACAGATATTATTGAGGAAGAAGGTGTTGACGTCATTGGCTTTCGTGATGTACCACGAAACAGCAGTATCATAGGTGAGATATCAAGGTCGGCTGAACCGGGCATGACACAGATCCTGCTTGGAGCTGACATACCCCAGGATGACCTGGAGCGCAGGCTTTATATAATAAGGAAAAGGACAGAAAACAGGATAAGGAATTCAGACATAACACAGAAGAACTTTTTCTATATACCGAGTCTCTCCACGAAGGTATTGATATATAAAGGCATGCTGACATCCGAACAGCTGGGTGAGTACTATCTCGACCTTACCGATGAGCGCATGCAGAGTGCCATAGCACTTGTACATTCACGCTTCAGCACCAACACATTTCCCAGCTGGGACCTTGCACAGCCATTCAGGCTTCTTGGTCATAACGGTGAAATAAATACTATCAAAGGAAACCGCTTCTGGATGGAGGCCAGGGAGTCAATTCTGAAATCTGACAAACTGGGTGACCTGTCGAGGCTGTACCCTATAATTGAGCCTGAAAAGAGCGATTCAGCCTCACTCGACAACGTCCTGGAATTTCTTGTTATGAGCGGGAAATCACTACCCTATGCCATGTCAATCCTTATTCCGGAATCAATAAATGATAAGAACCCGATGTCGCCTGAACTGAGGGCTTTCTTCAAATATCATTCAACATTTATGGAACCATGGGACGGACCGGCTTCTCTGATCTTTTCAGATGGCAGGTATATAGGTGGTATGCTCGACAGGAACGGGCTGCGGCCTTCGAGATATGTTATAACAACAAGCGACCTGATAGTCCTGGGTTCAGAAACGGGAGTTCAGAGTTTTGCACCGGAAGAGATAAGGGAGAAAGGAAGACTGAAACCAGGAAAGATGCTCCTTGTGGATACAGAAGCCGGAAAGATCTTCTACGACGATGAATTAAAGGCAACACTTGCAAATGAATATCCTTATATAGAATGGTTACAGCAAAACCTTGTAAAACTAGAGAAGATAGAGGTTGGCCGTACCGAATCGAGTAGTATGGGGGACCAGTATTGCAAATATCTTACATCATTCAACTATTCCCTTGAGGATACCGACAAAATAATTAAGGAGATGGCTGCCACCGGCAAAGAGCCTCTTGGTTCGATGGGTAACGATGTTCCAATAGCTGTTCTGTCTAAAAAACCTTACAGGCTCTTCAATTATTTCAAACAGATGTTTGCCCAGGTTACCAACCCGCCTATTGACCCTATAAGGGAAGAGCTGGTAATGACTTTGTCGGGCTACCTTGGATCTCTGCAACAAAACCTGCTTGAGACATCACCCGACCATGTAAAGATGTTAAGATTCCGTAACCCTGTGATAAACAATACATACTTCAAGATTGTAAAGAATCTTCGATACAAAGGTTTTTCAGCATCAACTCTCAACCTGCATTTCGAAGTCTCAAAAGGAGCTGCTGGTTTACAGGAAGCCGTTGACAGGCTTTGTACCAATGCAGAAAAAGCTGTTGATGAAGGTAAGAATTATATAATCTTATCAGACAGGGGGATAGATGAGAATAAAGCTCCAATTCCATCGCTTATGGGTGTGTCGGCAGTTCATCACTACCTTATCGCAAAACGAAAAAGGATGCAGATAGATATAGTTGTCGAATCAGCTGAACCGAGAGAGGTAATGCATTTTGCCCTTCTCTTCGGCTATGGTGCAAGTATTATCAATCCTTATATGAGTTTCGCCATCATCGACAGGCTTGTAAGTGATAAAGCGATACAGCTCGATTACCAGAAGGCTGAGGAGAATTACATACATGCAATCAATAAGGGTCTTATGAAGATAATGTCGAAGATGGGCATAAGCACACTCAGAAGCTACCGTTCATCACAGGTCTTCGAAGCACTTGGTATTCATCCTGATGTAATAAACAAATATTTTGCAGGTACTGTGTCGCGGCTCGGTGGCATTGGAATGGAAGAGATAGCAGAAGAAGCACTTATTCCTCATCGTAGGGCCTTCCAGCAGGAACAACAGCCTGAAGTACTCACGGAAGGTGTTTATTCCTACCGGAAATACGGGGAACATCATGCATGGAACCCTGAGACAATTTCTCTTCTTCAATGGAGTACGCGCACAGGAGACTATAATAAATTCAGGGAATATACTGACAGGGTTAATGAAGATACACTCAGACCAGGCTTTATCAGGGGCCTTCTTAAGATAAAGAGTAACCCTATACCTCTCGATGAGGTTGAACCTGTTGAAAATATAATGAAGAGGTTCGTTACCGGGGCTATGTCGTATGGCTCAATCAGCCGCGAGGCACATGAGACACTGGCTATTGCCATGAACAGGATAAACGGACGGAGCAATACAGGTGAGGGCGGTGAGGATCCTGAAAGGTTCCATCCTCTTGAGAACGGAGACAGGGTCAGAAGTGCAATAAAGCAGGTAGCCAGCGGCAGGTTTGGTGTCACAACAGAATACCTTGTAAATGCCGATGAGCTGCAGATAAAGATAGCTCAGGGAGCAAAACCCGGTGAAGGCGGACAGCTACCCGGTCATAAGATAGACAAGATTATAGCAAAAACAAGGTATTCCACGCCGGGCATAACCCTTATATCACCACCTCCTCATCACGACATCTATTCGATTGAGGACCTGGCCCAGCTGATCTTTGATCTGAAGAATGTCAACCCGGAAGCAAAGGTAAGCGTTAAACTCGTTTCCGAGAGCGGAGTAGGCACAATAGCTGCCGGTGTCACCAAGGCAGGAGCCGATCTTATAACAATTAGCGGTTTTGAAGGTGGCACGGGAGCCAGTCCTGCTTCATCAATCAAGCATGCCGGACTGCCTCTTGAAATAGGACTTGCAGAAACACAGCAGACGCTTGTCCTCAATAACCTGAGGAAAAAGGTGATGCTGCAGACTGACGGCCAGCTTAAGACAGGGAAGGATATTATCATTGCAGCTCTTCTTGGTGCCGAAGAATACGGATTTGCCACCTCGGCTCTTATTGTACTCGGTTGCGTTATGATGCGTAAATGCCATCTGAACACTTGCCCCGTGGGAGTGGCAACACAGAATCCGGAGTTGCGAAAGAGGTTTATGGGTAAAGCAGATAACCTTGTTAACTTCTTCACTTTTCTTGCCACGGAGGTAAGAGAGTACCTGGCAGAACTGGGCTTTAGAAAACTTGATGAAGTTATAGGAAGGCACGACCTTCTTGAGCGTAATAATGATGTCAATAACTGGAAGACCAGGAACCTGGACCTGAGCAGCATAATGAAGATGCCCGACGAACACGACCCTGCATCAATGCATTGCTGCGATGTACAGGATTCAAAGACTGACAATGTCCTTGACCACCAGCTTATTGCTGAAGCTGAAAAGGCCATTTATGAAAAGACTCCAGTTATTATAGACAGAGATATCCGGAACACAGACAGGACAATAGGTGCAATGCTGTCGGGAAAGATTGCAAAGCTATATGGGGCTGAGGGATTGCCTGACGGTACAATTAAATGCAGGTTAAAGGGTTCAGCCGGACAAAGCTTCGGAGCATTCCTGTCACCCGGAGTGGAACTTTACCTCGAAGGAGACTCAAACGACTACCTGGGTAAAGGATTATCAGGAGGCAGGATAATTGTGATACCACCACAGGGCTCAACATTCCAGCCCGATAAAAATATTATTATAGGTAACACATCGCTCTACGGAGCAACAGGCGGGGAAGTATTTATCTGCGGTGTCGCCGGAGAACGTTTCGGAGTAAGAAACAGCGGCGCCATAGCAGTGGTTGAAGGTGTGGGTAACCATGGGTGCGAATATATGACTGGTGGACGTGTGGTGGTCCTGGGCGCTACGGGAAATAACTTTGCCGCCGGTATGAGTGGTGGAATTGCTTATGTCTTCAATGAAAACGGCGATTTCGATTATTACTGCAATATGGGTATGGTAGAACTATCGCTTGTTGAAGATTATGGTGATACCAATGAACTGACAAAACTTATCAGGATGCACTATGAATATACAAAAAGCGATAAGGCCAGAATGATTCTTGAAGATCTGAATAGGTACCTTCCCATGTTCATAAAGGTTATTCCTTATGATTACAGGAAGGTAATGCAGGAGCTCAAACTTGAAGAGATCCGCAAGAAGATAGCAGATGTTGAAATGGACCTTGAGATCAGTGCCAGTTGAAAGAGGACTGAGGGTCGAAGAGACACATTATTAAATGACTTTAAATAAATGATATAACATGGCAGATATAAACGGATTCCTGAAGATAAAGAAGAAAGACGCCGGTAACAGGCCAATACATGAACGTATCCGTGATTTCAGTGAAGTGGAACAGGTATTGAACAGCGAGGACCGGATGCTGCAGGCATCACGTTGCATGGATTGTGGAATACCTTTCTGTCACTGGGGATGCCCGGTAGATAACTTAATACCCGAGTGGAATGATCTTCTATATAAAGGTGAATGGAAAGATGCTTACCACAGGCTTGCTATGACAAATAACTTTCCGGAGTTCACCGGCAGGATATGTCCTGCTCCGTGTGAACACTCATGCGTACTTAATATAAATGCAGAGCCCGTAACAATCAGGGAAAATGAAGTTGCGATTGTTGAAAAGGCATTTACAGAAGGCTATATCAAACCGGCTCCCCCGGCCACAAGGACAGGCAGGAATGTAGCTGTGATAGGCAGTGGTCCCGCAGGTTTGGCAGCAGCGGATCTTCTTAACAAGGCAGGTCATACAGTAACGCTGTTTGAGAAAGATGACAAGGCCGGCGGACTTCTCAGGTACGGTATTCCCGATTTTAAACTGAGTAAGGAGACAATTGACAGGAGACTGGACCTTATGATAGAGGAAGGCCTGATAGTAAAAACAGGTATTACGGTTGGAAAAGACATCACCGGAAAAGAGCTGATGGACCAGTTCGATGCCATTTGTATTACAATAGGTGCAGGACACCCCAGGCCATTGCCCGTCCCCGGCAGCGAATTTGACGGTATCCATTTTGCAATGGATTTCCTGACGGAACAAAACAGGATAAATGCCGGCCTGTTACCTGCGTCATCAAGGAAGATAACAGCAGAAGGGAAAAGGGTGCTCGTAATCGGAGGTGGTGACACGGGATCAGACTGTGTTGGCACGGCAATAAGACAGAAGGCTTCCAGTGTTACACAGATTGAGATACTTCCCAAACCTCCACTTAAGAGAAGTCCCGACAATCCATGGCCCTACTATGGTAAGATACTTAAGACATCAACATCCCATGAAGAGGGTTGTGAAAGGCTGTGGAATATATCAACACTGCGGTTTGTGGGCGATGGAACAATAACC
>DATFLA010000559.1:0-4205 GCA_035268305.1 Bacteroidales bacterium
ATCCTGCAATCCCTTTACTACTGTCGATCTTATTGGCAATCATTTCAATTACAACCTCATCAGGTACAAGCTCTCCTTTTGACATTATAACGCTCATCTTCTTTCCAAGCTCGGTGCCGGCTGCTATTTCAGCACGCAGCATATCGCCTGTTGAAAGGTGGAGAAGATTGAATTTTTCTGCAAGTTTTACTGACTGTGTCCCTTTACCTGATCCCGGAGGGCCAAAAATCAAAAAATTAACCATGGTTTTAAATTAATTATGAATTAAATAATATGAAATAGTTATAAATCCCAATCATTTTACAAGGGTATACACGGAAGGTATATTACGTCCGTACCCATCATAATCGAGACCATAACCGACGACAAAATCATTAGGTATCCTGAAGCCTACATAGTCGAGAAAAATATCTTTCTTATAGGTATCGGGCTTATAAAGCATTGTAGCTATTTTTATTTCAGAAGCTCTTCTTATCACAAGTTCCCCAAATACACGTTCAAGGGTATTACCAGTATCGACAATATCTTCTATAACAACGACAGTTTTATTACGGATGTCCTCATTCCAGCCTATTAATTCCCTTATGGTACCTGACGAGCTTGTGCCTTCATAGGATGCCAGCTTAATAAAGGATATTCTCGATCCAAGCTCTATCTTCCTGAACAGGTCGGCCGCAAAAAGGAAGGCTCCGTTGAGTATCCCAAGGAAAACGACATCCTTGCCGGCCAGGTCGCTGTTTATCTGTTTTGC
The DNA here is from genome assembly GCA_035268305.1 of Bacteroidales bacterium. Classification (GTDB taxonomy): domain Bacteria; phylum Bacteroidota; class Bacteroidia; order Bacteroidales; family VadinHA17; genus LD21. The sequence goes on from DATFLA010000559.1 coordinate 752, forward strand.
GAGTTCCTCAATCCTGCTTTTTATTTGTTCCTCGGTTATTAGTTCTTTGAATGTCTTGTCTAATATTCTGATTTCTTTCATAATGATATGTTGAACTGTTAACCGGTGCGAAAATATGAAAATAATACCTTACTTTTGTCCTTATCAGCAAGTTAAATTAAATAAATTTAAATGGAACCATTAGTAAGTATAATAATGGGCAGTACATCAGACCTGCCTGTTATGGAAAAGACAGCTGACATCCTCAATAATTTCGGGATACCTTTTGAGATGAATGCCCTGTCAGCACACAGAACTCCGGATGAAGTGGAGAAATTTGCGAAGAATGCTGCAGGACGTGGTATAAAAGTGATAGTTGCCGCAGCCGGTATGGCTGCTCATCTGCCCGGTGTTATAGCAGCCATGACTCCGGTTCCCGTGATTGGTGTGCCAATTAAGGCATCACTCGAAGGACTGGATTCTATTTTTTCAATACTCCAGATGCCTCCCGGAATACCGGTTGCCACGGTAGGAGTAAATGCTTCCATGAATGCCGGGATACTGGCAGCCCAGATCATAGCCGCAGGCGATAAGGAACTGATGAAAGAGGTGATCAGTTACAAGGAATCGCTGAAAAACAAAATAGTAAAGGCCAACGAAGAGCTCAGCAACGTTAAGTACGAGTTCAAGACTAACTAATAATATATCTTTTAAAATTTATTTTGAAGGATGCAGCTGCATTACTTCTGAATCCAGAAACCCACCCGTCAGAAACATTACATATTAATGCTATCAGTGTTCCTGCTGACAGCACAGGTATGTCATTAAATTATTTAGATGGAATACATCATTGCGTGTCGGCGTTTTTTTGTATCTTGTGGTAACAAAACTGGAACGGTTGAGCTCGCTGCGAAAAATAGCTGTTTCATTATTTTTTCTTCTTTCCTTCTATAACGCCTCCCGGGGATTTCCTTTCTGTTCCCCTACAGGTGACGGCGAAGCTGGAATGGGAGGGGTATGTATTATGAGGAAAACTCCCCGGTCTTTCTTCGAAAATCAGGCATCATTAGGCTCAAATCATTCATTATTTGCAGGTATCAGATATACCGACAGGTTCTCTGTCAAAGAACTGGGTACACGCTCTGTTTTCATTGCTGTACCGGCGGGTAAAACATCCCTGGGATTAATTTACAGCCATTTCGGGTATTCCGGCTTTAAACGGGACATTGGGGGACTGGCATGCGGGATCAGGTTATCTGATATGATTACTGCAGGCGTACAGGCAGATATACTGTCGGAAAGAGCCGCTGCCGATTATTATGAATACATGACTATTTCATGTGAAACAGGCATAATTATCAGTCCGGATGACAAAACTTCAATAGGGATACATGTAATTAACCCTGTGCCCAACTCCCTTAGAAAAGAGGCTATGCCTCTAACAGTAAGGGCAGGTGCAGGCACATACCTTGATAAATCCCTCTTTGCGGGCATGGAAGCAGAAATGAGTACCGGAGGCAGCCTTGTGCTTAAGACAGGATTTGAATATGAAGTGATTAAGAACCTCAGGCTGAGAGGCGGATTCATAACAAAAAACAATGCCTTTACTTTCGGGATAGGGTACGGGATGAAGATGGTAATTGCAGATATAGGATTTATGATCCATGATCGACTGGGAACAAGCACAACTGTATCTATAATATTTAAATTCTGATAAATACATGTAACCTCAAAGTACACAAAGAGGGTCGCCAGTACGCAAAGACAGATTTTCAAATATAATAAAATGAACGAGAACGAATTATCAAAAACAATAATAGGCTCATCAATTAGGCTGCACAAAGCGCTGAAACATTGTTCTTTAGAAAGTGCTTACCAGGAATGTTTATACTACAGCTTTTATCAACAAGGTCTTTTTATCGAAAAAGAGAAAGTCCTGCCTTTGATATTTGATGGAATTAAACTGCAAGCTGGTTACAGAGTAGATATTCTGGCATAAAGAAAAGTTGTTATTGAAATTAAAAACGTGGAACCACTAAACGAGATGCATCTTGTCCAGATACTTACCTATATGAAATTGGGTGATAAAAACCTGGTTTACTTATATACTTTAATGTTAAATTATTGAAAGACGGAATAAAAAGACTTGCTAACAGGATTTAATATCCAGAAATATTGATGTATAAATGCTATTTGAATATTATTCCCTTAGCGACCTTTGTGCACTTTGCGATTAACAACATGGAAATTAGAATAAATATTAATACAGGATTATTATGTGTAATTCTTTTTTGTACTATTTCAAATTATGATGTTTGTTCGCAAAATCTTAGCCTTTCCGACAGAATTACCAACATCATTGAGGATCTGGCTTCAGAAGCCACTGATGAGCAGGAGGCAGCCCGGTTCACAGAGATGCTCCGCGAACTCGCCGATGATCCCGTTAACATCAACTCGTCTGATCCGGATGAAATTTCAAGACTATTCTTTCTCACTGACTTCCAGGTGAAATCTCTTGCCGACTACACCCGTACAACAGGCAGAATACTATCTGTATATGAAATAGCGGCTGTCCCCGGCTTTGACAGGGACATGGCCGCCACGATTTCACCCTTTATCAGGCTCGTAAATTACAGGGCACTTTCTTCATACTACGGCAGATGGAGAAATGACATAATCTCAAGTACTTCTTTCAGGACAACAGACCGTGACAGTTCTTTGCCCGGATCCCCCTGCAGGTTATTGTCAAAGTACAGGTTTACCGCCGGCAGTCTTAGCGGTGGATTTACGATTGAGAAAGATGCAGGTGAAAAATTCTTCAATGGCAACTCAGTATTCCCTGATTTTTTCTCTGCAAACATCTGTTACACAGGGAATGGAATAATAAGAAAAGTCATTGCCGGTGATTTTTCCGCCAGGTCGGGACAGGGGACAAACATAAATACAGGCATCAGGACAGGTCTTTCGCTGGTGTCACCCGGATACATGGCTGTTAAAAGTGAAATACGGCCGTATACCTCTACTGACGAAAATAATTTCTTCAGGGGAGCAGCTGTCTCGGCACGCTTTAAAAATCTGGCTGCCTTCATATTTTTCTCCTGTAACAACAGGGACGCCACAGTTGAATTGTCTGAAGGAACAGAAGGAGATCACATAACCGGGTTTTATAACACCGGCCTTCATACCACAAAATCGGCCATTGAGAAGAAGGATGCAGTTGTCATCACAACTTATGGAACAGAAATCAGTTATGATTTTAAAAAAATAAAGATAGGTTTTTCGGGGATAAGCGACAGGTTGTCGATGCGAATGGAAAACTCAGCTATTAGACCGGAGTCTTTATATAATTTTACTGGTTCTGCAAATTCTGTCCTGACAGCATTTTATAACAGTGCCATAAAAAAAATACTGCTTTTCGGCGAGATATCGGCCAATGACAGGTGGCGTTATGCCATTGTCCAGGGATTATCGCTTA